>DATEDB010000071.1:0-5896 GCA_035286625.1 Bacteroidota bacterium | reverse complement strand
TGCCGTTTTCCCCACAGAAATTCTCAACGTTGTGGACGGGTTGAACGGGTTCGGAATGAACCCCCTGCCCGGTGATGACCGTCATCCCGCCGCCGAACGGTACTGAGAACCCCCCGGGGAGGGCGGTGGTACCGTTGGCATTCCATGTGGACTGGCTGACTTCGACGGCATGGTGTGAATCGCGCCGAAGGCCGGGCCACCCGTCGCGAGCAGGAGAAGAACCGCGCTCAAGAGGTTTTTCATAGAGGGGAATGCCTTTGGGCTGTGCCACGGGCTGGTGTGCCGTAGGGTGTGCCGTGGGCCTGTCCGGGGCTTGACACAAGCGGAGCAAACATGTACCTTATCGCGATGGATGTATGGGCCATTATTACCGGATGCCGGAATGACCGCTGACGAACAGAAAG
Organism: Bacteroidota bacterium; assembly: GCA_035286625.1. GTDB lineage: Bacteria > Bacteroidota > Ignavibacteria > UBA10030 > SZUA-254 > SZUA-254. The sequence continues at coordinate 5,492 of DATEDB010000071.1, read as the reverse complement.
ACTCGCTGCCGGCCCTGAAGATCGGGGTCGCGTTCCTGGGCTTCATCTGCCTCGCCATACTGTTCTATATTATCCGGGAGGCGGTGGACCTTCTCATACCGTTCGTCATCGCGGTGTTTATTTATATCATCCTCAACCCGCTCATGGGCGTCTTGGAGGAGCGGCGCGTCCCGCGGTGGATCGTGCTGATCACGGCGATGGTCGTCACCATTGTGGTCGTCTTCCTGATTTCTCAGGTCATCTACCGGGGTGTCGCGTCATTCACCGGCGGACTCCCCCAGTACGAGGAACGGTTCGGAGTCATCGGACGGCAGCTCGGGGGGATCCTCGGGATCTCGCCCGAGATCATGTCCGGGGGGAAGAGCATCACCGAAGATCCCAGGATCGCGGATTTCCTGAACGGGGCGACCGTCACCGACCTGATCAGGACCCTGCTGTCGTCCCTCAACAAGCTGGTCTCCAACTCGGTGCTGGTCTTCATCTTTTTACTTCTCATATTGCTGGGAAGGAACCGGCTCTCAAATAAACTGCAGGCGGCGCTCGGCCCGGCGATGTCGGTGAGGGTCTCGCACATCATGCGCAGCATCCGGCTGAACGTGCAGAAATACCTTGTAATTAAAACCCTGGTCAGTTTCGCCACCGCCGGGATGGTAATGCTCGCCTGCTGGATTTTCGGCCTCGATTTCATCCTCGTGTGGGGGATCCTGGCTTTTTTCTTTAATTTCATCCCGAGCATAGGCTCGATCATTGCGACGGTTCTACCAACGGTGTTTGCGTACGTTCAGTTCGAGAGCGCAGCGGCGGTATTCTGGTTCGGTGCAAGCATCCTCGTGATCCAGTTTTCCATCGGGAACCTGGTGGAGCCCCGCCTCATGGGGAAGAGCATCGATCTGAGTCCGCTGTTGATCATGTTTTCCCTGATTTTCTGGGGGGCGATCTGGGGGATCATCGGCATGTTCCTCTCGGTCCCGATCACGGCGATCATTAAAATTATTTTCGACAACATCAGACCCCTCCGCCCGTTATCCATCCTGATGGGTGCCGACGTGAAACAGGAAGAGGCGGCCTCGTCGTGAGCCGTCCCGGCGGAACCCCGACCCGAAACATCCTCAGGGCGGGGAATATCATGGCCGCGTGGTTGGCGGTCTTGCTCGCCGCGTGCCAGTCGCCCCCGTCACGCGACGCCGCGGGCGGTTCATCCCCGGATGCGGACGCTCTGCCGCTGCATTACTCGCTGGGCTCCTTCGACCGGCGTTTTGGCATCACGCCGGAACGGTTGATCCAGATCGCGGCGGAAGCGAAGACGGTGTGGGAAATGTCCGCCAGCCGTTCCCTGTTCGTTTTTGATTCGGGGGCATCATTCAGGCTCAACCTCGTCTACGACGAACGGCAGGAGCGGACCGACGAGGCGAAGCGGGCGAAATCTCAAATCGATTCGCGGGGGAAATCGTACGATCTGCTCGTCTGGCAGCACGGGAAGATGACCGGGCGGGTGAGTGAAGCGCAAAAGAACTATGAAACGGACGCGGCTGCCTACGAGCGGGCGATGAACGAGTACAATGCACGCATCGAGGGGTGGAACAACGCGGGCGGGGCTCCCGCCGGGGAGTACGAAAAACTCTCCATTGAAAAAAGGCGTCTGGAGGAGCGCGGGAGGGAGCTTGAGCGGAGGCGCCTCAGCATCAACGGCGAGGTCGACGACATCAACGCCATCGTGGCCGAGATCAACGCGCTGGTCGCCGAAAACCATCTCGAGGTGACGCTGTACAACGGGAAGTTCGTTGAGGGGCGGGAATTTGAGCAGGGGGTGTACGACGGCCGCGGGATCAACATCTACCAGTTCGGAACACAAGAGGAACTGCGGATGGCGCTCATCCACGAGTTCGGGCACGCACTCGGCTTCGGGCACGTGGACGATCCGGCGGCGATCATGTATTACAGGTTCGAGAAACAGGACCGTGACAACCCGCGCCTGACGGATGCGGATCTCGCCCTGGTGAGGAAAAAATTTCAGACCGCCGGCAGGCCCGGCTAAGCGTACTGCCCCGCAACGAACCCCGAGGCCCACGCCCACTGGAGGTTATACCCACCCAGCTGGCCGGTGACGTCCACCACCTCCCCGATCATGTACAACCCCGGGACCTTCTTCGCCTCCATCGTCTTCGAGGACAGGTCGCCGGTGTCCACTCCGCCGCGGGTGACCTCCGCCTTCGCGAATCCCTCCGTCCCTTCGGGCACGATCTCCCAGCGGTGCAATCCGGCGGCGATTTGCCGGAGCCGCCGTCCGCTGAAACCCGACATCGGCCCGCCGAGGTCCTGCAGATCGCACCAGGCTTTGACGAATCGTTTGGGAAGTACGGCAGACAGGACGGTGGAAATATCCATGTGTGAATTCCGGTGTTCTTCGAACAACAGCGGGATGTTTTTTCCGGGCGAGAGGTCGACCGCGACCGCCGTCCCGGGGGACCAGTATGAAGAAATCTGCAGTATGGCCGGTCCGCTGAGGCCGCGATGCGTAAAAAGAATATTTTCGCGGAAGGAAACCTTCCCGATGACGACCTCCGCGTCGACGGAGATGCCGCTTAAACCTGTCGTCCACGCGCGGTCTTCTTCGGATAATGTAAACGGAACGAGCGCCGGAGCTGTATCGATCACCTTCAGCCCGAAACGGCCCGCCACACGGTACCCGAGGTCTGTCGCGCCGATTTTGGGAACGGAAAGTCCGCCGGTTGCGATCACGAGCGACGCGGAATGGTAAAAGCCGGCGGATGTGGATACTCTGAAGGTATCGTTTTTTTCAACCCCGGTAATGTCGCACCCGGTAAGTATCCGCACCCCCGCGGCGCGGGCCTCTGATTCCAGGACGGCGATCACCTCGTGCGAGCCCCTGTCACAGAACAGCTGTCCGGGTTTTTTCTCGTGAAAACCGACGCGGTGGCGTGTCAGCAGGGAGATAAAATCTTCAGGTGTGTAACGGGCGAGGGCCGACGTGGCGAAATGAGGGTTGACCGAAACAAAATTTTCCGGTCCCGTGCCGGTATTGGTGAAATTGCATCTCCCGCCCCCGGAAATCCTTATTTTTTCACCTATACGGTCGTTCCGCTCCAGGACCAGTGCGGAGCGGCCGCGCTTGCCGGCCTCGATGGCGCACATCAATCCGGCCGCGCCCCCACCCAGGACCACCAGGTCGGCCGCCTGTATTTTCAGAACCAGCCCTTCTTCTTGAAATAGTCGATGACGTGGATCGCGGTCCGTTCCACCTTCTGCTTGCCGATGAATATCGGCGAACCGGGGACCTGCCCGCGGGCTTCGTCTCTTTTCCGAAAGAATCGCGCCATGGGGGTTCAAAGTCCCAAACAGGGTGTACAATCGCAACGGTCGGGCACGGGGTGGGTCAGGATCGGCCGGCGTCGCCGGTCGTCGCGTCGGGGGGCCCGAGCCGGCCGAATAATACGTGTTTATATCGCTGGTAGGCATACGACACCGCCAGCAGTATGAGCCCCAGGCCGATGAACGAGAAGATCCTGTAGAGGGTTTCCAGGAACGAAAGGTCGTACGCGAAGATCTTCAGGATTGTGACGCCGAACAGCGCGATCGCGAACAACCGAAGCTCCCGGAAGTTCCTCCAGATCCCCACCGTCATCAGGGCTACGGAATACGCGAGCCAGACCCCGGAGAGGGACAGCTGCTGAAGATTGAGCGTCCGGACCACGTCGTCGCCGGCGTCACTGCCGTTGCCGGTGAAACCGAGATCGAATAACATCCTCCCGAAGGCATCCCTCGTTTCACCCGTCAGCAAGGAGAAAATCGTCACCCCGATGGCGATCCCAAGGTAATTTCGGACCTCGGGGAGCCACTCCACCGTGGATCGGTAGGCCTTCATCATGAGCGCATGCGCCACCATGCCTGCAATGACCAACACCATGGCGATACTCCGCACATTCACGAGCGGCGTTAAATGTTCGATTGGATCGAACGCGATTCCCCTTACGGTGGCGAGCGTGACCGATAATAGAAGAACCAGGAGGCCGGCGATCCGGGCGGCCCGCCTGCAGGCGGCGAACCCGATCCAGGCGAAGGGTATCGAGTACGCCATCCACGCCACCGAGAGGCTCATCAAACGATCGAACAGCAGGGACTGCCTGCCTGCGCCATCCCCGAGAACTTCCCTCAGCGTGAAATGGTCGTTGACTTCCACAGTCAGTACCGCGAACACCATCGCGCAGGCGGCTCCCTGCAACCAGGTGACCACGGCGAGCGAATGCCTGTCTGTCCTGTCGCGGAAGAGCCACGAGCCGGTCACCAGCGCGGCGCTCACGACGACGTATGCGAGCGTGCGGACGTTCATGACCGGGACGTAGCCGGTGATGGGATCGAACTGTATTGCCCCCTGCGTGCCGAAAAGCTTGATGCCGGCGACCGCGAAAAACACGAGCCCCGTCAGCCAGAGGTACCGGAGGTCCCACCGCACGCCGCACCATAGGAGGAAGACGGCCTCGACGGACCAGAACATGACGGTGGTGTAGCCGCTGTACTGGACGGTGGTGGCGATCCCGAGCAATATCGACGCGGTGAGGATGAACCGGGGCCGTGACGCCGCGGCGTTGCCGTCCATGGCAAAGAAGAGCGCGGAGCCAAGGTAGAGGGCACCGAGCACAATGGTCAACGGGGCGATCCAATCGTGATGCTTCGTGTACAGTGTCGTGTAGAGCACCGTGTAGAAGATCATGACATTCAGCGCGGGGAGGAAATGACTCAGGGAAGGCCGCAGCTCCGATCCCCGACGGGCGCGGACGATGTCGGCGGTGTGGAAAAAGACCCAGAAGACCGACGCGAAGATGACAGCCGGGAGGAGTTTCTCGTCTTTATAATATCCGATCATCCAGGAAGCGTACACGTACCAGGTGGAGAGGAGCGTCAGCGGCTCCAGGGTGGCCCATGATTTTTTAAGAAACACGATCGCGAGGATGCCGGCGACGAGCAGGGAAATATATAGAAAGAGTCCCGTCTCGCTGACCTCGCCCGTGCTCAGTAAAAAAGGCGTCAGGAAACCGCCGGACCACCCCAGTATTCCCACGACGATCGAATCGTAGTACATCCCCTGCGCGAAGGCGATGACCGTGACTGCGGACATCAGCAGCAGCGCGACCCACTGCGGGACGAGATGATAAAAATTGAACGCGGCGTAGACAGCGATATACAGAATGGCGACACCGCTTCCCACCAGTCCCTGGGAGAATATTTCGAGGCCGCGTTTGTGAGTGCGTTGGGCCACCGCAAGGCAGACCAGGCCCGCGGCCGCGCCGATCAACACGCGGACGGTCTCAGATATCCAGTTGTTGTCAAAGGCGTATTTAAGGAAAAACCCCACGCCCAGGATGAGCGCCAGCGCGCCGATGCGGTTCAGGAGTTTTCCTCCCACGAAGGCCTCCCATTCTTCGCGGGTCTTCGAGGGTGCGGCGGGTTCGGGAATCGTTGCCGTCGGGGGAGTG
>DATEDB010000070.1:0-5080 GCA_035286625.1 Bacteroidota bacterium | reverse complement strand
GTCGTCTCGGCGGCGGTGTTTTTCAAAAACGGCATCGTGGTCACCGAGATCCAGCAGGCGCATGACCTTCTGGAGCCGTTGCTCGGGACAGTTGCGGCAGGCATACTCTTCGCGGTGGCGCTCATTGCGGCGGGACAGAGCTCGACGCTGACCGGGACGCTGGCCGGGCAGATCGTCATGGAGGGGTTCCTCAAATTCAGGATGAGGCCGGTGGTGCGAAGGCTGATCACACGGATGATCGCCATCGTCCCCGCCGTTCTGGTCATATCGATCCAGGGCGAGGAGGGATCGTACGGCCTGCTCATCCTCAGCCAGGTCATCCTGAGCCTGCAGCTCCCGTTCGCGATCATTCCATTAATACAGTTCACCGGCGATCGCGGGGCGATGGGGAAATTCGCCAATAAAATCTGGGTCAAAATCCTCTCCTGGATCACCGCGGTGGTCATCATCGGCCTGAACGCAAAGCTCGTCGTGGACACTCTGTCGGAATGGATCAACGGTGCGGGGGACGGCGCGGTATGGATCTGGCTCACGATCGTACCGGCCGTCGTTGCTATAGGACTGCTCCTTCTGTATATTTCATTGCCGAAATCATGGAGGCGCGGGAAGAAAATGCCGGTCACGACGAAAAAGGTCGACCTCACTCCCGAGAAATACCGGAAGGTCGGGGTGGCGGTGGATTACACCGACCTCCAGGACAAGGTGCTCTCGCACGCCAGGACGCTCGCCGAGCACCACGGGGCCGCGCTGTACATTTTCCATATCGTTGAAGGTGTGAGCGGTCAGCTCTACGGAGGCGAGGCGCACGACGAGGAAGCCCGGGAAGACCAGGAAAAACTCGAGGGAATAGCCGACCAGCTGCGCATCGGCGGTCTTTCCGTCACGCCGCTGCTCGGGTTCGGACCGGTCCCCAGGGAGATCGTGCGGCTCTCGAAAGAATCCGGCGTGGATATCCTGGTGATGGGCGGTCACCGGCACCGGGGGTTGAAGGATGTCTTATTGGGGACATCCATTTCGGAAGTGCGGCACGCTCTGCCCATCCCGGTCCTGATCATCCAGTGACCGGACCCGGACGGGGGCGTTCGACGGTTCCCGGCACGCGGGCGACCCGGGCGGTGTTGTATTGAAAACCATATGAAAGAATCGAGACGCGGATTCATCAAAAAATGCGGCGCATTGATCATGGGGGGGGTGCCCGCGGCGGCCTTCGTTCAGGGCTGTGCGGCGACGGGGCTTCCGGCCTACCGGTACGACCACCCCGGGACGGCGATCGACCTCTACCTGAAATGGTACCCGGAACTGTTGACGACCGGCGGCGCAATCGAGCTGCTTCTGACGGGGGGGGTAAAATCTCTTTATGTCGTGCGGTTGTCTTTCAGCCGGTTTGCCGCGGTATCGCCGGTATGCACGCACAAGGGATGCCTGGTGGGTATGGGGGAGAATATCTTCAAATGTCCCTGCCACGGTTCGAAATACAGCCTCGACGGGTCGCTGATATCGGGCCCCGCGGAAAAACCCCTCCGGTCTTTCAGGACACAGTACCTGGAAACATCGGTGAGGATCTTCCTGGCCTGATCACCGGCTTTCTGTGTCGTCCCCCCCGCGAAGGGATTTTTCGTATTCCGATTTATACCGCTTGACCCCGGCGAAGATCGTCCCGGCGATCTCGCGCTGTCCCGATGCGCTCCTGAGATAACGCTCGTCTTTCCGGTTCGACAGGTAGCCGGTCTCGATATACGCGTGGGGCATCGAGGCCCCCCAGAGGACGAAGAAACCAGCCTGCTTGACCCCGTTGTTCTCGAGCTGAAGCCTCTTGCCCATCTCCTGCTGGAGGATCTCCGCGAACCGCTCGCTGTGTTTCGCGTGGGAGATCTGGGCCATGCTCAGCAGAATAAAATTCTCCTCGGTGAGTTCTTTGTAGCGCTTCTCGTAACCTTCCTCCATCTTCACGACAGCGTTTTCCTTCTCCGCGACACGGATTGCCGCTTCGGTTTTACCGGGGCGGAGCAGATAAATTTCGAAACCGTTTGTCGGGTTGGGTTTTTTCGGCATGGAGTTGCAGTGAATGCTGATGAAGAGCTTGCCGTTGCTTTCATTCGCAATCTGGCCGCGCCGGTAGAGTTCGACGAATACGTCCCTGTCCCTTGTATATACCACCTTCACGTCGGGCAGGTTTTTCTTGATGAGGTTGCCCAGTTTTTCCGCGATGCTGAGCGCGACGTCCTTTTCCCGCGTGTGGTTGATCCCGATCGTCCCCGGGTCGTGGCCGCCGTGCCCGGCGTCGATCACGATCACGTCAAGTTTCCACCTGTCTTTCTCCCGCTGCAGGGTCTGCTCGAAAGATCGCGACTTCCTCGCGGCGATCTCCTCGGCGGTTGGTGTATGGACCGTCACGAGGATGTCGTTGCTTCCTTCCGCCCCCATGAGGTCGGCCGTGCCGACCTTCCCTCTGATCCGGAAAGTGAGCTGGACCGATGTCGCGCTCTGGAAAACGAGGATTTTGCGGAGGGGCCCCGAGGGTTGGATCGCGTTGATCGCGCGGACGTCCGCGCGGACGTTCGCCAGTGTAACATACAGCCAGGTGTCGCTGCCGATTTCCTTCAACCAGCTCTCGTAGTCCGGGATGTTCCTTGTGCATTTCAGCCGGATCATCAGGCCGTTCGATTTTTCCTCGAACTCCAGCCCCGCCAGGTCGAACGCAGAGGAGGAGGCCGGCCGTCCGCCGGCGACGATTTTCGGGGCGGACCCGTCAAAGGCAATGTCCGCGGCGAGGATGTAATCAAGGATGGAGCACATCGCCGCGACGGGAACATAGTACCGGCCTGTGAGGTACAGCGAGGGGGCGGGCAGCTGGTAGACGTTCGAGTTGAGCTCCTCGTCGCGTACCACGACGTACGGGTTGTCGGCGGTGATCCTGACCCTGAACAACCCCGCCTTGATTTCGTACTTGCCCGAAGCGGCGTTCTCGAAGGTGCCCAGGTCGAAGACGCGGGCCAGATCGTTCAGCGACGCGTACAGGTACCCCCCCGAACGCAGGGCAGCGACGGAAGAATTCCGGGAGGATGCGGAACGGAACTCGACCGGAATGCGGCCCTGAGGGAATGCGGAGGACTGCAGGAGCAGGAATAATCCGGGCAGCAGTATCGCCCCCAGCGGTCGCCTGTCGCGGGTCATGATCCGGCGGTCAGATCGAAAATGCGGCCCGGAGGGCCATGAGGAGGATCCGGAGGCGGGGGAATCCCGTCAGCGTATCGAACCGGTTGTGGATCTCCCGGTTCGTTTTCGGATCCCTGGTGATAATGATGACCGACAGCGGTGCTTTCATCGGCGCCTCAATTGAATTGTGGGGAATCCGGTCCGGGCTTCCGACCGGCGGCGCGTTTCGGAACCGGTGTTCATGCCTCGGCGACCGACGTCTTAAAATGAATGTTCCTCTTTGCCAGTTCGGCGATGAACGGTTCCAGCGGGACGCACTGTTCCGGGGGTTTCACCCCTGTTACGCCGATACGGCCGCCGACCGCCATTTGAATGATGACCGACGTCGGGAACGCCGTGGTGCGCATCATCGACGTCATTACCGAGCTTTCATCATAATAATCTGTCATTTCATACGCAAGTGTACGTTTTTTCCCCTTCAGGGTTCCGGTGACCGACACGCGGACAAGGACGACGTCCGGCCCGTTCGCGAAGAGTTTCCTGCGCAGGAGGTTCTCGAAAACTTCCCTGGTGGTCAGGGTGGAGTTTCCCGCGATGACCGGCTCCAATCCCGCGAACCCGAGGTCGAGCAGGGTCCTGAATTTCTCGCAGTGGCCCGGGTAGCGGATGGTCTTGTAATCCAGCTGCCTGACCTTCCCCCCGAACATCCGCGTGAGCGTCGATGTTCCGCCCGATGTGTTGAAGGCCTCGAGCGATGTAAACGTGGGCGGAAACGCCAGTTCCTCCAGGTCGGTCATCGGGGGGACGCGTTCGGCGAGGCCGTCGCGGATCACTTCCGCCGGTTCGGTGTATTCGTTGATCAGTCCCTCCGGTGAGAAGACGAGCTGGTAATTGAGAGGGGGCCGGGGATTCTGGGGTAGCCCCCCGACCCTGATGTGTATTTCATCGATAGAGGAAAAGCCGCCGGCGATGCCCGAGGCGATCACGCAGGCCATCCCCGGGGCGAGGCCGCAGTTGGGAAGCACCAGCACGCCGGCGCCGGAGGCCGCGGAGTCGAGCGTGATCTGCCTGTAGACGACGTCCATGTTCCCGCCGAGGTCGCAGAAATGCGTCTTCGATTCGATGGCCGCCCTGGTCAGGTCGTAATTGTGCGTGTAGGAGGTCGCGCCGATGGCGCCGTCGAATTGGCGCATCAGCCGGACCACGGCCTCGTAATCGCCTGTGTCGAGCTCAGCGGATCCCGCCTTCGGGCCCAGGCGGGAGGCGACCTCGTTCGCCCGGGCGTGGTCCCTGTCCGCCACCATTACATGCTCCACCTCCGCGGAGCGCGCCAGGTCGTAGGCCGCAGCGCTCCCCATCATCCCTGCCCCTGCCACCAGTATTTTCATATTTCCGTTCGTGTCATTGGTGCGATCATGTGGATTATTTCAGGATCATCCCGGTCTCCAGGCCCCAGAACAGGAGGTCAAGTTCGTCCATAGCGATACCGGTGCGTCTTGAAAACGCCCTGAATTTTTTTTCTATGGTGAGATATTTTTTTTCGGTGAGGGCGGCCGGAGCTTTTTTGATGACTCCGTTCGACACGAGGTGAGTGAGGATGTGCCGGTCGAGGATGGCGAGGTCCCTGTGGCCGATGTTGCGCAGGAAATGAGACGCTTCCTTCCACCCGAGTCCGTCGACGTTGCGCACCAGCCAGGATCGGAGTTCGGCCCCGGGGCGAGGGTCCGAGAGAAGGGGAAGAATTTCGCCGAACCGTTCCCTCAATTTTAAGAGGCGGGCGGCTTTCGTCCTGTGAAACCTGATGTAATGATCTTTTTTCGAAAGCACCGGTTCGGGATCGAAGGGGGTCTCCCTGAAATTCCGCTCGCGGAGGATCTCCACCGCCCGGCCGGCGTTTACCGCGCTCGACTGCGGCGTCAGCAGG
>DATEDB010000069.1:0-3963 GCA_035286625.1 Bacteroidota bacterium | reverse complement strand
CCAAGCTGCAGGCAGTGCCGCCGGGAACGGCAGAAACTGTTCCTGAAGGGCACGAAGTGTTTCACGGAGAAGTGTCCCGTGGAACGGCGCGGGTATCCCCCGGGGCAACACGGACAGAGCCGCCGGCAGAAAATCACCGAGTACGGCATGCAGCTCAGGGAAAAACAGAAGGTCCGGCGTTCGTACGGACTTCTGGAAAAGCAGTTCAGGAACTATTTTGAGAAGGCTCTCAGCCAGTCCGGACGGACCGGGGAGTCCCTGGTCAAGATGCTCGAGCGCCGTCTCGACAACGTGGTGTACCGGCTCGGATTCGCCCCATCAAGGAAATCCGGCAGACAGCTTGTCACCCACGGCCATATCCTGGTGAACAACCACGCGGTGACGGTCCCGTCATTTCTGCTCAAGGCGGGTGATGTCGTACAGATCAGGGAGAAAAGCAAGAAGCTCGACCTGATTCATTCGTCCATGAAAAGGGTCAAGGACAGCGGAATGCTCCCCTGGCTCAGCCTCGATAAGGCCTCGATGGCCGGGACATTCCTGAGCATACCCGAGAGGGCAGATGTTCCGCTGAACGCGAACGAACAGCTCATCGTCGAGCTCTACTCGAAGTAGGTCGGGGCGGGCCGAAACAGGCCGGGGCAGGACCCTCACTTAAAGACATTCACGAACAGATATCTGGGAGTATCAATATTATGGTCGGAATAAATTTTCAAATGCCGGAAAAGGTACAGCTCGACGAATCGAGCTATACGAACACATTCGGCAGGTTCATCCTCCAGCCGCTGGAGAAGGGGTTCGGCGTCACGATCGGCAATGCCTTCCGGCGCGTTCTCCTTTCGTCCCTCCCGGGCACGGCGTTCACCGCCGTGAGGATCGATAACGTGCTGCACGAGTTCTCCACGATCAAGGGCGTCGTCGAGGATGTCGCGGAGGTGATCCTCAACCTGAAATCCGTGCGGCTCAAGCTGATCAACAAAAAGCTGAACAAGATCAACGTTCGCATGACCGGCCCGCGGGGATTTACGGCCGGGGACATCCAGAAGGCGAACCCGGAGCTGGAGATCCTGAACCCGGAACAGCATATCGCCACGCTCAACGGCGACACAGATTTCGAGATCGAGCTCAGGATTGGCCGGGGAAAGGGGTACGTGCCGGCCGAAGAAAACAAGCAGGAGGAGGCCGCCGCCAACCTCATCGCCATGGATTCGATTTTCACACCGATCAGGAACGTGCGGTATGCCGTCGAACCGACGCGTGTCGGCCAGCAGACAGATTACGAAAAGCTCGTCATGGACGTGGAAACGGACGGATCGATCGCGCCGGACGACGCGATCGCCCAGGCCGCCAACATCCTGCGCGACCACGTACAGCTCTTCCTGAGTTTCGACGTGGAAGTCGACGCTGCGGAGGACGGTTCGGAAAAGGACTCGGAGATGTCCCGGATCAGGAAAATTCTCGAAATGAGCGTGGACGAACTCGAACTTTCGGTCCGCTCGCACAACTGCCTCAAGGCCGCGAACATCAAAACCATCGCGGACCTCGTGCGCAGGGACGAACCCGAGCTCCTGAAATTCAGGAATTTCGGTCGAAAATCTCTCGCAGAGCTCTCCGAAATCATCGACCAGTTCGGGCTTACGTTCGGCATGGACGTCGAGAAATATATCGCCAGCAGCGGCGAATAACCGATAAACCGGAAACCCCATGAGACACGGAAAATCAGGCAGAAAACTCAAACGAACGGCTTCTCACCGCAGGGCGCTGCTCATCGCGCTCTCCACCGCCCTCCTGAAACATAAAAGGATCAAAACGACGGTGGCCAAGGCGAAGGAAACCCGGATGTTCGTCGAAAAAATCATCACCCGCGCAAAATGCGCCTTCGCCGCGGCGGACCGGGCGAAAAATGTCCACGCCCGGCGGATGGTCGCGCGGTACATCAAGGACAAGGCGGTCGTTCGCGAGCTCTTCGGCGAAATCGCAGAGAAAGTCGGGTCCAGGGCGGGCGGCTACACCCGGATCGTCAGGCTGGGCCGCCGTCCCGGGGACGGTGCGGAGGTCGCCCTCCTCGAACTCGTAGATTTCCAGGGTGTCCTGAAGCCGGGGAAATCCGCCAGGGACGAGAAAGACAAGCAGGATAAAACCGAAAAGAAAGAGAAGCAGGACCGCAAAGAGCGCAGGGAAGCGAAGGCGGAGAAGGAACCGCCCGCCGCAAAGACGACAAAAAAATCCAGGACATCGCCCCGAAAGAAGAAGGGGAAGGAAGCCGCCGCGAACGCGTCATAGCCAGGCTTCCCCGGCCACTGTACAAGGTTTCCAGTCCGCTGGAAACCTTTTTTTATGACAGGGCGCCATGCCCCCGGGCGCCGGGGCGATCGGGACCCGGCACAGCCGGCCCCGGGTTTTTGATTCTCCTGACGAAAATCAGTATTATAAAAATTCCTGGGACGCGTTTGAGACCACACGGACATCGATCATGCGGTACGAATTTCAGGACATAGAGAAAAAGTGGCAGGAGTTCTGGGAACGCAACGGGACATTCACCATTACCGAGGACCCGGGCCGTCCGAAGCTCTACATCCTCGACATGTTTCCCTATCCCTCGGGCTCGGGACTCCACGTCGGGCACCCCGAGGGGTACACTGCAACGGATATCTATTGCCGGTACAAGAGGATGAAGGGATTCAACGTCCTCCACCCCATGGGATGGGACGCCTTCGGGTTGCCGGCCGAAAGGTACGCCATGCAGACCGGGATACACCCGCGGATCACGACACGGGAAAATGTCGCGAATTTCAGGCGTCAGATCAAAATGCTCGGCCTCTCCTACGATTGGTCCCGTGAAATCAACACCACCGACCCGAAATACTACCGCTGGACGCAGTGGATCTTCCTCCTCCTCTACAACTCGTGGTACGACGAAAAAATCGGGAAGGCCCGTCCCATCCGGGAACTGGAGGTCCCCCCGGGTCTCGGCCCGGCGGAGCGCCACGCCTTCATCGCCGGGCGCCGGCTGGCCTACCTCGAGGATATGCCCGTGAACTGGTGCGCGGGGCTCGGCACGGTGCTGGCGAACGAAGAAGTGGAGGAGTGGACCGGAAAGGGGTACACGATCGAACGGCGGATGATGCGGCAATGGATGCTGCGGATCACCTGCTATGCCGAACGACTCGCGCGCGATCTCCGGGACCTCGACTGGCCCCCCGGGATCATCGAGATGCAGAGGAACTGGATCGGCCGCTCGGAGGGAGCCGAGATCGATTTTGCGGTCGCCGGAGCCGACGCTGAAATCACCGTTTTCACGACCAGGCCGGACACCCTCTTCGGGGCAACCTACATGGTGCTTGCGCCCGAACATCCCCTCGTAGATATCCTCACGGCACAGGACCGGAAATCCGCGGTCGACGGGTATCGCCGCGCGACCGCGCGGAAAAGCGACATGGAGCGGACGGCCACTGACAAGAAAAAAACCGGGGTTTTCACAGGCGGCTTTGCGGTCAACCCGGCCACCGGCGGGAACATCCCCGTCTGGATCGCGGACTACGTCCTGCCGGGATACGGGACCGGCGCGATCATGGCCGTACCCGGCCACGACCAGCGGGACTGGGAGTTCGCCGGCGAATTCGGTCTCCCGGTCATCGAAGTCGTGAGCGGGGGAGAACCGGCGAAGCAGGCCTTTACCACAGACGGCACGGCGGTGAACTCGGCGAACGCTGAAATCACCCTCGACGGTCTCCCCACGCCGGAGGCGGCGGAGAGAATGATACGGTGGCTCGGGTCGAAGGGAATCGGGAAAAGCGCGGTGCGGTACAAACTGCGCGACTGGCTTTTTTCACGACAGCGGTACTGGGGAGAACCGTTCCCGCTGGCGTACCGGGATGACGGCACGGTGTCGGCCCTCCCGGAGTCCGATCTTCCGGTCGGGTTGCCCGAGATGGATTCCTTCCAGCCGGCCCGGACCGGGGAGTC
>DATEDB010000068.1:0-3020 GCA_035286625.1 Bacteroidota bacterium | reverse complement strand
AGCGTCACCGTGTTCACCGTGACCGGCTTGTTGTCCTTCTGCTCGACGACCTGGCCCGCCGCCAGGACGAGGATGTTCTGGAGGAAGGTCTTGGCCACCTGCTCCTGCTGGCGCTGCGGGGAAACCGCGGTCGTCACCACGATGTCCACCCGCGAATCCGGAACGATGAACCCGCCCACGCCCACCACCTCGTTCACCTTGACGGTGAAGGCCCGCATGCCGGCGGGGACCTTCAGCGAGAGGAGGCCGCTGCTTTTATCCTTGGGGACCAGCCTGGACTCGACGATCGGCTCGCCGCGGACGAAGTCCCTCATCGCGATCCGTCCGACAATGGGAACGGCCGTCGTGAAGGCGTCCTTGGGGTAGAGGTTCCTGGGCCACAGGGAAACGCCGACCTGGTTCGAATTGATGGTCGTCCCGAGCGGGATGTCGACGACGGCCACGGCGACACCGACGGTCTGGAGCTTCGCGCTCTCGGCCATCTGGTTCTTCTCGGAGAGGAAGCGGTACGCCCCCAGGCTCGCGACGAGGGCGAGACAGAAGGCAAAGGCGACGATCCCTAGGATCCGTTTCCGGTTCATGGGTTTAAACCCCCTTCAGAATTCTTTTCGCATGGACGTGGAGCTTGAGAGTGTGAAGTTCGCCCCCCCCAGGCCCGGGAGGAACCCGGCGATGCTGACGGGGAAGGCGTACGATACGGTGACGCTGCATGTGCCGTACGGGGCGCCGTCGTCTGCGATGTTCACGGAGGCGCCGGAAATTCCGGCGGAAGAGAGGATGTTGTTCGCCCGCGAGCGGGCGGAGGCCGTGTTCCCCTGGACGGCGGCGATCCGGACGGCTTCGCGGGAAGCACCGGTCAGAATGTTCCGGGTCATCCAGGCACGACCGAATTCGGTGACCCCGATCAGCAGGAGGAGAAACACCGGGAGGACGAGCGCGAACTCCACCAGACCTTGCCCGCGGATCGATCTGTCGCACCGACGCATTGATATTTTCCCGTCTGCGGTGAAGGGCCCCACGGAGGTTTCGTTCTCCCCGTGGGGCCCGGGTTTTCGCACCGCGGTCCTTTAGAAACTCCCGTTGAACCCGTTGTAGAACCCGACGATGGGGGTACCCAGCAGGCTGACGACGGCGACGCACGCCACCGCGACGAAGAGGAGGATCATCGCGTACTCGCCGAGAGCCTGGCCCTCTTCATTGTCGGAGACGATCGGAGGAACCCCGCAGGCTCTTCGCCTCATTGTTTTCTTCCTGCCGCGAGCCTCTTCCTTCCTAAAGGGCGGCCGCCACGTTCCCCAAGGTTGTGCTGACGTTTCCGCCGAGGAGTGTCAGCGCGCCGATGGCGATGACCGCAACCAGTGCCAGTATCAGACCGTACTCCGAAAGAGCCTGCCCTTTTTCGTCCTTCAGTGCCGCGAACAAATGATTGAACATTTCTCGGACCTCCTTTGATAGATGCACGTTTAGGGTTGTCACCCGACTCCAATGTAAAGTAATTATACGTCTTACATAATGTTTCTCTTTTATCACCTCCTTTAAATATGGCTTTACATTTCTTTATACAAGGTCCGTACCAAACGTTCCGGAGTTGCCATAATCAGCGTAACCGATGGATTCACCAGAAGATTTCTTTGCCCGGGGGCGACGGGGAGGGCCAAGAAGGGGTGGTAAGAAAAAATAATGATACTATTCGACTGGTTACATTGCTAATTTAATAATGCTATTATTTACTGATAACTACCGTGTAAATTCGGGCTGGTCATTAATGACGGAAAGGTAATATGCTCTAAGGCTTGGAAACGAAGGGGTTGCCCCGGATGTAGAACCGCAGGAGCCTCCTGGCCCAATGCCCGGCGTAGTCGACGCCGACGCGAGGTCTCTCGGCGACGGATAGAGGTTCGACCACGGGCGGATCGGCGATATAAAAATCGTCGCTGGCCAGGTCGTGCCCGTTGCGTCGCCGGTCGATGCGCATCGCCTTGCACAGTCGGCCGGGGCCCCGGGTGGAACCTTCGACATTCTTCACGGGCTCGATGGCCCGCACCAGCACGGCGGATGCGTGTCCCTCGCGCTCGGTCACGACGTTCATGCAGCAGTGCATCCCGTACACCAGGTAAACGTAGGCGTGGCCCGGCGGGCCGAACATGACGCGCGTCCGCCCGGTCATCCCCCTGGAAGAATGCGAGGCGAGATCGTTCGTCCCCAGGTACGCCTCGACTTCCACGATCCGGCCGACGTATTCCACCCCGCGCGACACATGAACGAGGTATTTCCCCAGCAACTCCCGGGCGACCGCGACGGTGTCGCGATCGTAAAACGCGCGCGGCACTTTTCGACGGAGGTGCACGGGCGTGTCCCTCGATCGTTTACGTTTCGCAGAGCTCGCGGACGAACGCGGTCATCGCTGAAAGAGTCCGTTCGCGCTGGTCGCGATGCGGTCTGTGGCCGCACCGCTCGAGGATGCAGCGCCGGACCGGGCCGCCGCATTGACGTTCGATCGCTTCGACCTGGCGAAGGGTCCCGTACGGATCGTCGGTCCCCTGCGCAACGAGCACCGGGACCGTGACGGCGGGCAGGCGATCCTCGATGTTCCAGGCGAGAAAACCCGGATCGAGCCAGGCCCGGTTCCATCCCCAAAAGGCGCAATCGACGTTCCCGCCATGGTACCGTTCGAGCTTCTCCCTCAGGCCGGCGTGGAAGTATTCGTCGCGCGCCTTCTCGATGCCGCGCACGGAGATCTCCTCGCAGAAGACGTGCGGCGCCTCGAGCAGCAGGCCGCGGACCCGCGGCAGGGACCGCGGAGTCGAAGCGTGCAGCAGGGCGATGGAGCCGCCGTCGCTGTGCCCGACGAGAAAGGCCCGGCGGACGCCCGCCGCGTCGAGAAGATCCGGAAGGGCGAAGAATCCCTCGTCGTGCAGGTAGGTGAGCGGTCGCGGAAGGGTGACGGGATCGGAGCCTCCGTATCCGGCGCGGCTGTAGACAAGGGCGCCGCACCCCGTCTCGGCGGCGAGCGCCGACGG
>DATEDB010000067.1:0-4270 GCA_035286625.1 Bacteroidota bacterium | reverse complement strand
ACCAGCAGGCCCTGCTGTATCTGGTGACGCTCATGCTGTACGCCGGAGTGCGCGGGACGTTCGAATTCGACCGGCTGCCCAGGATGGGCACCGACCCGATGCTCTATATTATCATTCTGTTCGTCGTCATCTCTTTCGCGGTGCTGCTGTTGAACAGGGCGAGGGAAAGGAAGCTCGTGATCTCGAACGACAGGATCATTTTTCACAACAGGTACCATGACCGCGAGATCCTGTTTTCGGACATCGAGTGGTTTCACGTCGGAAGGGAGCGGATGGTGCGTACGGCCGGCCGGTCGCAGGTCATCGTCTTTAAAATCAAGGACCGCCGGAGGCTTTTCCGCATACGGCTGGGCCGGTACGAACGTGAACTGGAGCTGCTCGGGGAAATGCACCGCCTCGGGGAGCAGTTGCCGAAAGGAAAGCGGTTTTCCTTCAGGATGGATTAAAGGAGAAATCGAACACGCGTGTTCAGCTCGATTAAAAAAATACATTTCGTGGGGATCGGCGGCATCGGCATGAGCGGCATCGCCGAGATCCTCATCGACCAGGGTTTCACGGTGACCGGTTCGGACCTGGCCCCCGGCGAGACGACCGAGCGCCTAGAGAAACTCGGCGCAAAGGTCCGGAAGGGGCACGCACCGTCCAACGTGGCCGACGACGTGGACGCGGTTGTGTATTCCTCGGCGGTGCAGGGGGACAACCCGGAGATCCGCGAGGCCCAGAGGCGGAAAGTGCCGATCATCCGGCGCGCCGAGATGCTCGCCGAGGTCATGAGACTCAAATACGGCATCGGCGTGGCGGGAACGCACGGCAAGACCACCACGACGTCGATGATCAGTCTCGTCCTGATGGAGGGGGGGCTCGACCCGACCGTGATCGTGGGCGGAAAACTGAGCGGCCTGGGCGGGACAAACGCGCGGCTCGGCAAGGGCGACTTCATCGTGGTGGAGGCGGACGAGTTCGACAGGTCGTTTCTATCGATTACGCCGACCATCGCGGTGCTGACCACCCTCGACGCCGACCACCTCGACTGCTACCGCGACATCGAGGATATCAAGAAAGCATTCATCCAGTTCGCCGGCAGGGTGCCCTTCTACGGCTTCATCGTGCTCTGCCTCGACGACCCGGCCCTGCAGGACATCGTCCCCCAGTTCCGGACGAAGAAGCTCATCACCTACGGGCTGAACCCTCAATCGGACGTGCAGGCGGTGGACGTCATGCACAGGGAGAACAACACGAAATTCACCCTCATCCGCAACGGGGAGGAACTCGGGGAGGTCGGCATCGCCGTCCCCGGCAGGCACAACGTGCAGAACGCCCTGGCGGCCGTCACCGTCGGGTTCGAACTGGGGATGCCGTTCGCCAAAATCAAATCGGGCATCGAGAAATTCGCCGGGGTGTACCGCCGGTGGGAAAAGGTGGGCGAGAAGAGCGGCGTACTGCTCTACGACGATTACGCGCACCACCCGACCGAGTGCAGGGCGACGCTCTCCGCGGTGAAGGCGGGATGGAGGCGGCACCGGATCGTGTGCGTCTTCCAGCCGCATCTTTTTTCGCGCACGCGGGATTTTTACGAGGAGTTCGGCAAGTCCTTCCTGCTGTCGGACGTGCTGGTCGTGACCGACGTGTATCCGGCGCGCGAGGAACCCATCCAGGGGATCACCGGCGAACTGATCGTGAACGCGGCGAAACAGTACGGACACAAAGACGTCCATTACGTCCCCGACAAGAGGGACATCCCGGCGCATCTGAGGAAGATCGTGAAGGAAAACGACATCG
The DNA here is from genome assembly GCA_035286625.1 of Bacteroidota bacterium. GTDB lineage: Bacteria > Bacteroidota > Ignavibacteria > UBA10030 > SZUA-254 > SZUA-254. The sequence goes on along the minus strand of DATEDB010000067.1, from coordinate 2,491 downwards.
TCATCACGATGGGTGCGGGCGACATCTGGAAGTACGGCAGGGAATTCTTCGGCCTGGCCGGCGGCGCAAACGGGAAAAAGACGTCGTGATCCGCCTCGAAGACATACAGAAGGTCCTCCGGGGCCGCATCGCGCTCAACGAGCCGATGAGCAGGTACACCTCGATCCGTATCGGCGGACCGGCCGATTTTCTTCTCGAGCCTGTGGACCGGGACGACGCCGTGAGCGTCATGTCCCGGCTGCAGGAAGACAGCGTGCCGTTCATGCTCATCGGGAAGGGATCGAACATGCTGGTGAGCGACGAGGGGTTCAGGGGGATCATGGTCCACCTCGAGCCGGGGCTGAGCACCGCCGCGATGGAGGGCGACCTGGTCTCGGCCGGCGCGGGCATCCCGATGGCAAGGTTCGTCGACTTCTGCCTGCAGCACGACATGGGCGGAGTGGAAATGCTCGCCGGAATCCCGGGGACGCTCGGCGGCGGTGTGATCATGAACGCGGGCGCGTACAGCGGGGAGATCTCGGCCCACCTCGTGGACGTGGAAGTGCTCCGGGACGGAAAGGTCGTCCGGGTACCGAAGGGGCAGATAGGATTCTCGTACCGACACTCCGCGCTGGAGGGTTCCGTCGTGCTGGGCGCGAGATTCAAACTCCCCCCCGGGGACAAGGCCGGACTGATGAGATCCCGGAGGGAGCTGCTGATCAGGCGAAACAGGGCGCAGCCGGTGAACATGCCCAATTCGGGGAGCATGTTCAAGAACCCGCCGGGACACCACGCAGCGAAGCTGATCGACGAGGCGGAGCTGAAGGGCGCCAGACGGGGCGGTGCGGGGATCTCCGGGCTGCACGCCAACTTCATCGTGAATTACGGCAACGCGCGGGCCCGCGACGTGGTGGAACTGCTCGGACTCGCGCATTCGGCGGTGCTGAAGAAATTCGGCGTGAACCTTGAGCTTGAAATCAAGCTTGTCGGGTTCCCCGAAAACATCTACGAGGAGATTTACGCGTGAGCCCCGACGAGAAGGATCCGAAAGATCCGAAGAAAATGGCATTCAGGCCGGTCCCGGTAAAAAAGAAAACACCGGCCGGCCGCGTCTGGGCGACGGCGGCGCTGGGCGGGGTGCTGCTGGCGCTGTTCGTGTTCTCGTTCCAGTGGAAAGCGTCCGGCAGGATCGCCCGGGTATCGGTCGAAGGCGCCGTGCACTTCGCGCAAAAAGAGATACTGGCCCGGGCAAACGTCCCGATGAAGGCGCTTCTCGACACGCTGTCGCTGGCCGCGGTGCGGGACAGGCTGCTCGCTCACCCGTATGTCCGCGACGTGCGGGTGTCGCGTTCGTACCCGGACGCCGTCTCGATTGCGATCACCGAAAGGGTGCCGGTGGCTTCCTTCATGACGAGCGGCCAGATCAGATACGTTGACGCCGCGGGGGTGGTGCTTCCCTATCTGCCATCCGAGATCCCGTACGATCTCCCGGTGATCTCGGGCATCCCGGAACTGCCGGAAACCCGCGTCGGCCAGGCGGTGCAATCCGATGATTTCCCGGAGGCGGTATCGATACTGGAGGCCGCCCTGGCGTCCGACACCTCGGTCTACCGGATGATATCGGAAGTGGACATGAAAAACGGGGGTGACGTGCTGCTGTTTTCGTCCGAAGTCGCTGTCCCGATCATCTTCGGCAGGGGGGAGGCCGCCAGGAAGTTCACTATCCTGCGGACCTTCTGGGACCGGTTCGTGCGGGAGGATGGGCCTGAAAATCTGAAATACATCGACCTGCGGTACAGCGACCAGGTGGTCGCGAAATGGAACAATAAACCACGGAAATCTTTCAACGCATCTTCCATGTAAGGCGGGAAGCGAGGGAATCTCCTGATGGAAAACGAAATCATCGTCGGACTCGATATCGGAACCACGAAGGTCTGCGCCGTCGTGGCGTCCACGAACGAGGCCGGCAAGATCAACATCCTTGGTGTGGGGCGCAGCATGTCGGATGGTCTCACCAGGGGGGTGGTGACCAACATCGACAAGACGGTCAGGTCCATCCAGTCGGCGGTGGCCGAGGCGGAGACGCAGTCGGGCATCAAGATCCAATCGGTGATCGTCGGGATCGCCGGGGAACACATACAGAGTTTCCAGAGCCGCGGGGTGATCGCCATCAGCGGTCCCGAGCGGGAAATCATGCAGGCGGACGTGCACAGGTTGATCGAAGACACGAAGAGGGTGGCGCTCCCCTCCGACCGGAAAATCATCCACGTCATCCCGCAGGAATTCATCATCGACGGGCAGGACGGCGTGTTCGACCCGGTTGGCATGTCGGGCGTGAGGCTCGAGGCGAACGTGCACATCATCACCGGCCTGGTGACCGCGGCCCAGAACATCTACCGCTGCATCCAGCGGGCCGGTTTGCTCGTCAAGGACATGGTCCTGGAACCCCTGGCTTCTTCATATGCCGTCCTGGAGGAGGAGGAAAAGGAGGTCGGCGTCGCCCTGCTGGACG
>DATEDB010000066.1:0-8467 GCA_035286625.1 Bacteroidota bacterium | reverse complement strand
TGCTCCCCGGTCCGCGGGTCAGGAAGTCCCCCAGCGGATCACCCGGCAGGCCCGAGGCCAGAACGCTCCAGTTGGTGCCCTCGGGCGGCGTGAATTCCACCTCCGTGTTGATCTGCGTTCCCGGTGCCAGCGGGTTGCCGTTCTGGTCGGCGATGGTGACCGTCACGTCGACGCAGCCGCCGGTATCCACGTGCACGTTGGACGCCGAGAGCATAATGGTCGAATGGCCCGAGAAGAGGATCAGAACGCTGTCGATCACGTCCACACTGTTTTCGCCCAGCGAATGGGCTCGGACCCAGCCGTACCCCGTACCGTCACCCCAGACTGACGGCGGCGAGAGGGACGCGTCCCGCGGCAGCGGGTTGCCGCTGTAGAGCTGGACTGTGGCATGGCTCGTGACGTCCGTAAAGCCCGAGGCGTCGACCACGCCGCCGGTGGTATTGAAGTACACTGCCGTGCTGATCCGCACGGGGTTCGAGTACCTGTCGCCCACCTGGACGTAAATGTCGTTGGTCCGGCCGAGCCAGTCGTACGCCGCAAAATTAAACTGCCGCGGCCCGATGGTGAAGTGCGCCTGGTCGGGCAATCCCGCGTTGACCGTAATGACCACCGGGGTCGAAGTGACGACGAAGCCGTCCGATTCCCTGCGCAGGGTTGCGATGAACTGTAGAACGCCCGAGACCGTGCCGCTGTTGATGGTCGTCGCCACGCGGCCCGCGACGTTCGTCTTCGCCCAGGCCGGGGAGACGTACGCCCCGCCGGAGACCGGCGTGCCGATGAGCTGGAAAAACACCGTGTCGCTGTGGTCGATGTCGATCGGGAATCCGAGCGAGTCGCGCACCTCCCAGGTGATGATGGAGGACTCCGTCCCGCCCACGCCGTTGACCGATATCTGGTTGTTCGACAGGCTGACGAGGGCGATCGAACGCGCGTCGCCCGTGCCGCTGGTGTCGTGCGGAACGCCCGTGGAGGTGTCGCGCGGCAGCAGGACGTCCTTGGTGAAGATCTCACCCGCGCTCACCGAGAAAATGAACGTCGAGGTGCTGTAGCCGTTTTTGGACACCCGCACTGTGCCCGATACGCCCGAGAGGCCCTGCAGGTTCACCGAGAAACTGAACGTCCCGTCGCCGCCGGTCACCAGGCTGTCCGCGTAAATGGGCGTCGAAAGCACGACCGTGGCGTTGTTGACGGGCAGGTTGTTCGCAAAATCCAGAACGTGTCCGGACACCTGTCCGATCGTGGAACCAACATCCACCTGGAGAAGCACGTTCCCGAGGTCCTTCGTCTGCCCCCTGTAGACCACGACGGTGATCGTCCGCGTCTTGTACCCGTCCTTCACGGTCGTGAGGTTGACCGGCATCGAATCCCTGTCCACGAGGTTCGCGTACATGCGGAACTGTCCGTCGATCCCCGTCTCGAAGAAGTCCACCACGCCGGGCAGAGAGAGCAGCACCACGGCCGTCCGGATCGGGTAGAGGGTCGTGCTGTCGCGCAGCACGCCCGTGATCAGCGCCGAGTTCGAGAGGTCGACGGTCATCGTGACCGTCAGGCTCGTGTCGGAGGTTGCATTGAAGCTGAGGTTCTTGGTGACGTACCCCGCCTTCCTGACCGACAGCGCCACGGTGTGGTCGCTGGACAGGTTCAGGTTCACCTCGAACCTGAACACCCCGTCGGCGCCGGTCTGGAGTGAATCGGCGGCCCCGGCGAACGACAGTGTAACGACGGCGCTCTGGAGCACGTCGCCCGTGGTGAGGTCGACGACCACCCCCTGGATCACCCGGTTCGACCCGGTGTCCGTGCCCCCGGGTGCCGCCGGCTGGTCCTGACAGCTCATGAGGCCGAGCGCGGCGGTAAAGAGTATGATGAAAAAGATCAGTTTAGCGTTCATAGAAAATTCCTCGGTCAATGATAACGTTGTCGGTCGCCGCTACTTGTTGAATTCCTTGCGGTTGTTCATCCGCTTGTCGTTGATCAGTTCCTGTTTCGACCTCGGGTGGGGTATACGGTCGCGGATCTGTTCGGTCAGCTCGGCCTTCAGGAGTATGATCAACTCATTTTTCGTTTTGATCGTGGTCTCCGAGCCGAAGACATAGCGCAGGCCGAAAAACCACCAGGGGAGGTCTTTGAGCCCGGGAATGCCCTCGCGAACTTCCTGATCGAGGGTGGTGAACAGGCCTCCGATCACCGTCTCTTCTCCATTATAGAGCAGGGCGTGGGTCTTCACCTGTGAACGGTTGATGACCGGGCCCGGCGCCGCGTCGCTCTGCTCGATGGTCATATCAAGATAAATAAAGTCGGTGTCCGACTGCGAGTACACCACCGGGGTGACCTCGATGATTGTCCCGGTGGAGACCGCCTGGTTGATCGTGTTCCCGGCGATGTCCCGCGTGGAGATGTAGATGTCCTTGCCGACCTGGATCCTGCCCTTCTTGCCGTTGCGGACGGTGACCTCGGGGCTGGTGATGACTTCGCCGAGTCCGTTGGACCCGAAGAATTTCACCAGGAGATCGATGTTGGCGAATGTGAATTCCGGTGGCGAGGAGATCACCCCGATGGCCTTGTCGAGGGCCGGGACGACCTGCTGGCTCGCGCCGCCCGCGCCCCCCCCGCCTCCCTGCTGGATCGGTGGAACGGGAGACGCCGTGTCGCCGAGGCCGATGCCCGTGGCGAGATAGCCCCGCAGCCCCGGCTCCTTGGCCTTCGACCGGAAGAAATTCCAGCTCACGCCGTAATCCTGCAGTTTGGAGACGTCGGTGGCGAAAAAGACCGCCGAAATCTTCACGTCCCGGTCCTCCAGCGTGGGAGGGGGTTCGGTCGGCTCGCCCGCCGTCGCCCCGAGGAGCGCCTGCGAGCCCTGCGCCACGATCCGGATGAATTCCGGCTCTTCGATATATGTGAGCCCGTTGCGGGTCAGGATCATATCGAGCGCGTCGCGCCAGTGCTGGTTCACGACGTAGACGCCTATGGGACCGGAGTGCTTTTCAAGGTCGATGATCAGCTTGCCGGCGTACTGCTTGCTCAGCTCGTTGATCACCAGCAGGGCCTGGTCCATCCTCATCGACGAATCGAGTGAGATGATCTCCTGCGGGTTGACATACCCCTTCGTCCGAAGGCGGGTATCCCGGGGCTGGCCAAACGAAAGCTGGACCGACGTTGCCAGTAACACGAACAGCAGAATGTGGATTTTCATGAGTGCTCCGTAATTTATTCTATTTGATCGGCTGACCTTGCCGGATCTTCAACGTGAATTTCTCCGCCACGCCGCCCTTGTTCAGCAGGCACTCGATCTTCCCGTCGTCGGGGATGATCTTCGTGACGTAGCCGAGGTAGACCTGGTCGCCTTCGGCGAGGACGCGCGATTTCTGGTTCTGGTCGATGATGAACGCCTTGCCCGGGATCACCGCCTTCAGGTCTGAGCGCTCGATCTCGATCTCGTCCGGCTGCGGGGGCGGGATCTCCCTCAGGATGAGGGGATAGTACGGGTTCGATTTCAATCTGGCCGGGGCGCCCACCCGGGGCGCCGGGGCGTTGTTCAGCTCGGGCATGCTCGAGTAGTAGGCCTGCAGTTCCATGTCGAACAACACCAGGATTCTGGTGTCCTTCGTGTCCGGATCCTTTGCCTCGTACCCGCGCAGGGTCAGGTTCGAAATCTTGAAGAGGCGCCGGCCGCTTTCGCTGTACCAGATGAACTTGTAGAGGTTCTGGAAGGGCGCCTCGCCCTTCAGGGTGTAGACGTTGTACCCGTAATTCTGGAAGTCCTGGGGCCCGACGTACGTCATGTCCATTTTCACCTCGCCGCTCAGGTCCATGGTCCGGTTGAAGTACCCGTACGTTTCACCCGTGATGTCCTTCTGCGGGACTTCCTTGTGGCGGGTCTCCCAGCGCACCTTCACGTCCTCCAGCATGGCGGCGGTGGTGTTGTACTGGTTGGCAAGGTCGGGCGTGTTCTGGAGTTCGTCGTTGATTTTCTTGATCTCGACGTCGACCTTCGCTATGGTCCCGGGAATCTTGTACCAGGTGAAGAACCCGCCGGCTCCGACGATCAGCATCAGGACGATTCCCAGGATGACGGTATTTCGTATGGTGTTAGACACGGCTTTCTCCGATTCTGTTAATCGATGGTTGTGTTATTGCCGGACCCCGCCGGGTTTCTGTGCCGCTTCGTCTTTTTTCTGCGCCTCCTGCGGAGGCACGTTGATGGTGAAATTGTACACCGCGGGCGATTTCTCCCTGATCTCCTTCACTTCGACCCTCGAGAGCGTCGCGTTCTCGAACAGCGCCGCGATGCGCGGGATCCTGTTCCTGGACATCGAGTATCCCGAGATGCTGGTGGTGCCGTCGGGCATCCCCATCATCTCGGTGATCCAGAGCGATCCAATATCGGCCACTCCCTTCGTCAGCGTCGCCACCATCCGGTTCCAGCGCTCGGCGCCGGGGACCAGGGAGTCGTAGATCGCCAGGGCCGTGTTGTACCGCGCAATTTGTTCGTTGAGTCCGTTAATCTGCACCTTGATTTTTTCATTTTCGGCCACGTTCGCCGCAAGCTGGGTCAGTGTGCTGTTCTTCAATCCGAGTTCCCCCTTCTGGGCGCCGTACCGGCTCGTGAACAGGAAGCTCGCGATGAAGATCAGCGCCAAGAGGGCATACCCGTGCCAGGCCAGCTTGAAGGTCTTCTGGCCTTCCCTCACGTCGTCCGGGAGGAGGTTCAGCGGGTAGAAGGATTTCTTGTTTTCGTCAAGGATCTTCCAGGCTGTCGCGATGGGGACGGCGTACTCCGGGACCTGGTCCTGCGCTTCGGGCGGCAGGGCAGAAGTGTTGAGCTGCTGGGTCCGCATGTACTGGACCTCCACGTCGGAGAGTTGCTCCCTGAGGAATGAATCGAACCCGATGCGCCCGCATTCGCCGGCCAGCAGAACGCGGTCGATGCGCGCGATCCCCATGTTGTCCTGTTCGAGCAACAGGCGGCTGTACACCGTGTTCTGCACGTTCGGGGAATCGTATCCCTCGCCGAGGATCGGGGCGAAATGGAGAAATTCGCTCCCCCGCATGAATATGAGCCGTGTGAACTCGACGCCGATATAGACGATCGCTGTAATGTCGTCGGGGTTGAACGCATAGTTGGACCTCGCGAGGTTCAGAAGCGCGACGTCTGAATCCTCGATCAGCGCGATCCTGGGCAGGCGTTTGCCCAGAAAGGGTTTCACCTCCTCGAGGAGGCGGAGCATCGTCATGCCTTCCTCCCGGACCACGCACATCAGGCCCTTGTCGGAGCCGTGGAAGAAGTCGATACTGTCGAGGGTCGGCTCCACGGGGCGCACCATGCGCAGTTCGTCGGCCACGCGCCGTTTCAATTTCTTTCCCTTCATGCCGAAGTCGCTCTCGACCTGATGATAATAGATGCTGGGCTCGGATATGGCGTACCCCAGGACGTACCCCGACGTCGGATACTTCGACAGCAACGACAGCAGGATGCTGTTGTTGTTGGCCGCGCCTTCGGCGTCCGCCTCGGCGGATGTCGGGAGGGCGAACGTGTCCGGTGCCTCGTTGAGCTGGGTGAGCTCCACGGCGGCGGCGCTCCGCTTCTCCTCGATTTTCTGGGCGAGGGTCGTCGACTGCAGTTCGTCGATCACCACGTGGCCCTGCCTGAGCGACAGTTTGGCGAGCTTCAGCTCGTAACCGTCGGCGTACAATCCGATCGCTGTGGTCCTACTGCCTCGTAAGGATGCCATATCTTTCCTCTGTAAAGTGTGAAGGGGTTGTGTCCATCAATCCGCCGCGACGAGGTTCAGGATCTGCTGCAACCTGCGCTTGTTGTTCGCGAAATTCATGGCCGTATCGAGGGTGATTTTTTTCGACAGGTAGAGCCGTTTGAGGTCCTGCTCCATCGTGTTCATGCCCTGCTCACCGGATTCCGACATCATCTGGTAGATTTCGCCGGTATTGTTGTTCTTGATGGCGGCCCGCACCGACGGCGTCGCAAGCATCACTTCCTTGGCCAGCACCCGCTTTCGATCGACGCTCGGAACCAGCTTCTGCGAGATGACGCACTGGAGGATGTCCGCCAGCCGGTACCTGACGCGATCCTGCTCGAGGGGCAGCACTTCACCGATGATACGGTCGATGGACTCCACCGCCGAGGAGGTGTGCAGCGTGGAGAACACCTTGTGCCCCGAATCGGTGATTTCGAGCGCGGTGAGGATGGTGTCGGGATCCCGCAACTCGCCGATGACGATGATATCCGGGTCCTGGCGCAATGCCTGGACCGAGCCGTCCTTGAAAGAGAGCACGTCGCGCCCCACTTCCCTGTGGCGGACGATGCAGCGGTCGGACTTGTGCACGTACTCGATCGGCGAGGCGATGATCACGCAGTGCCCGTCCACCGAGTGGTTATTGGCGTCGATGATCGCGTCGAGGGTCGTGCTTTTTCCGGAGCCGGTAATACCGGTCACCAGGATCATTCCCTCCTTGGTGTGCTGGAGACTGACCGCGCGGGTCACGCCGGGGTGGAACCCGAATCCCCCGTACGGCCGGATCGTCTGGTTGATGGCGCGCATGTTGAGCGCGATTTGGTCCAGATCGAAATACACGTCGGCGCGGAAACGGTGCATCACCTCCCCATCCATGACCGTGTAGGAGAAATCCAGGTTCCTGTTTTCATAGAGGAACTGTCTCTGCCGTTCCATGAGGATGGACTGGATCAGGACATTGCACTCATCAAGTTTGAGAGTGGGTATTTCGGGATCGGGCTTTTTCGATCCATATATGCGAAACCAGACTTTTCCCTGGCTTCCGTATCCCCCGAGATCGATGTCGGAAGCCGCTTTCCCGGCCATTTTACGGAGAAGGCCGTCGAAAAACGTTTTTATCTCCATCCGTTCCTCGGGAGACTGGCGCAAACACAGGTTTCCGATAAGCATCTGACGCTCAACCCCGAGCGATGTGTCGGGGAGGTTTGCAACAATCTGGCGGATTACCGAGATGGTTTCTTCCACTTATCTACCTGTTCTAAAATTCTACTTTAACTAAATGGTATTACAGTGCTAGTAAATTGGGGGGAAATATAGAAAAATCCTTGCGATATGTCAATAGATATATAATAACCGCGTGTGTTCTATCACATCTGGTCCGTAAAAATAAAAAAAAATACCTTGAAAATTTGCGAATTTCCAAGGTAATTATTTGAGGTCTCCATCACTGAATCGGTGATGAAGACTGTCCCTCCGGGCAACCGGTACGTCAGGTCTAGAAATAATTAGGAATTCTCACGTTTTCCCACCAGTTCGAAATCGTAAGGGTTTGCGTATAGAAACCAGGGAAAAATGGCGGGCGGACCTGGGGGTCGGCGAGCCGTTGATCATAATAATATCTCTTGGAGAACCCGGAAATGATACCCGATCCGCCGAAAGTCCCGACAGGCCCCCTGGCGTCCTGGATGATTCCTCCGATGAGCTTCAGCGTGCCGCTCACCGGCCGCGACGCGTAGTTTTGCGCGGTAAAGGATCCGGTCCGGGAGAAGATGCTCGCGTGGATCTCACAGTTTGAATTGTTGGCGGCGTTGTCGTCGACGTAAATGTTCTTGTCGGCAACAAGGCCGAGCATGTCGTCAGTGTCCGGGTCGCTCATGGGGCTGACCTCGTAGGTGATGTCATCGGTAACGTGAATGTCCCTGGACGAGCCCACGGTAAACTTCCCGTCGACCTTTCCCTGGACATACACATCCTTTACCGACCATATCGCCCCGTTGAAACCCGGATCGCTCAGCGAAATCGAATCCACGACCGGCCCCCCCGACGAGGTCCTGACATGGATTTTCCCGTCGCCGTTCGCCCCGGACCCTCCCTGAAGGTCCAGGTAAATGTCCTCTGGATAAAACCTGCCACCGGTGATCGCCGCGACAGACAGCTCTGACAAATTTGTCGGGAATTTTATCGGCGCCACCCCGGTCTCGTACCCCTCCTTGAAGATCGCGTTGTTTTGCCCCGTACCGGGTTTGGGAGAGATACTCTTTGCCGTTGTCACCTTATCGTAGAACGTCGGCCGTCCGTTCATCTTGAGCACTCCGTTGGAATGGACGCGCCCCCACACCGTGTCGCCCGTAATCCACCACACACCGTTTTCGTTATTTGTCATCCACGCGAACATGGAAAAACTATTCAACCTCTTCTGGGTAAAGTAAACTTCCACCGTATCGGAATATTTGCTGTAGGACGAGACCGAGCGAAGTCTGAGCACGGGGCCGGGAAGACTGTCCATCCTTGCGGTGAACGACCCCCCTTTGTAGGCTCCCGCCGAAAACAACTGCGTTGTCAGCTCACCCCTCCTGGTCGGGTCCTGATACAGCATACTCATCGCGGAGTTTGCCCCCGATGACGCGATGGTGTGCGAGTTGGAGACGTCGTGGTAATAGGACATGTTTTCGACGGCCTGGGTCTGTAACATACTCATCCTCGCACCCATGATGCCGCAG
>DATEDB010000065.1:0-2154 GCA_035286625.1 Bacteroidota bacterium | reverse complement strand
TATTCAGTCGGCGGGGATGGCGAACAATTGACTTTTTAGTGGGACTTTTGTAAAATTAGAATGATCAAACAGATTTCTGGCATTTCATACACCAATCAGGCTGATTTATGCAGATCAAAGAAAAAATTGATAACAGTGTGGCCGTCCTCTCATTCAAGGGAGACCTCCTCGGCGAACCTGAAACGTCGAACGTCAGGGACAAGATCCACAGCCTCGTCAGCGACAACATGAAGAGGATCGTCATCGATATGAGCGGAGTGAATTACATGAACAGCTCGGGGATCGGCGCATTGATTGCCTGCCTGGCTACGGTGACCAACGGCGGCGGCGAGCTGCGGCTGGCGAACGTCGGCGGAAAGGTGCAGAACCTGTTCGTGATCACCCAGCTGGTCAAGGTGTTCGATACCTACGAGACCGTTGAGCGGGCGCTCGCCAATTTCAAAAAATCCTGACACAGTCGTCCTGAGGGGAAGACGGGTGGCTTCCCGAGGGACCGTGAGAACTCACCCATTCATCAAAAGGAGTGCGGCCGTCTGCCGTCACTCCTTTTTCAGTTAACAGGCTCCCGGTGCTGACCACCGCGACGATGCGGATCAGGAAGGATTTCCGCCGGAACATCGTTCTGAAGAGCCTCGTTGTCGTCTACATCGCGGTCTGGATACTCGCCGCCATCAATCCCGTTTATCCCGCCGACTGGCTCCTCGAGAATGTCCTGGTGGCCGTCTTCGTCCCGCTTATCGTTCTCACGTACCGCAAGTTTCCCCTCTCGGAGGTCAGTTACGCGGCGATCACGATTTTCATGATCGGCCACGCCGTGGGGGCGCACTATACGTACGCCGAAGTCCCGCTGGGGTTCTGGGCGTATTATTTTCCCCTGGACGTGACCCTCGCCTTCAGCGCGGTCTACGAGATCATCGAAATGATCGTCGCCAGGGTCGTCAGCCCGGGGGCCGGCGACGCGTACCTCGGGACACAGGGCGACCCGTTCGACGGGATCATGGACATGGCGATGGCGTTCGCCGGTTCGGCGGTGTGCATGAGTGTCGTGGCGCTGGCAAGGGGAGTGACGGGGAAGGGGCCGTACCTGCTGGAGGAAAACGACGAAGACGCGCTTACGGGTGCAGCCAGTACGCGATCTTGACCAGGAACACGTCGTAGAAATTCTCGTTGCCGAACAGCTTTCCGAAGTCCCTTCCGAAATCGAATGTTCCCGGATCCTCCTCGATGTAGGTCGAGTGGGTCCAGACGAAAAACGCGGTCGACCCCGGGAGGAACTCCCAGCGCAGGACCGCGTTCCCCCTCAGAGACGTTAAATTGAAGTCGGGGTTCGAAAAGGTGAAAGGGGCGGCCGAACCCGCGCCGTCGGGATCGACGGTGTATTCGGCGGCCGTCTCATTGTATGCAATCGTCGATCCGTTGTCCTCTCCATACTTGTTGAAGGTGTAGGTGCGGGGCGTCCGCAGTTCCTTTAATTCGGAGTAGGTGCCGACCGAGATAAGGGGCTGCAGGTACACCTGGAGGCTGAATTTCGGCGAAAAGGTCCAGTCGACCCGCACGCTTGCGGACAGTTCCCGCTGGTCGATTTTGCCGAAGACGTACCTGGATCCGTAGGTGGCCGTTGCCGCCGGATCCTCCACGTTGGTCACCCACTGGGCGATGGTGACGTCGCGCGTGAATTCAGGCGAGAACCTGACCCGGACACCCGGGCTGGGTTTCACGCTGACCGAGGGTTCGACCGAGATCCGGTACCCGCCCGATTCGCTCCTTCCCGGTGAGAGACCCAGCCCGTAGGCAACCGCGGCGCGGCTGTCCGTCCAGGCCTCTATGTTCACGCCGTACCGGTTGGTGTTTTTCATCATCGGACCGCCCCGGGTCCCGAAACGATCGAGCGTGGCGGGGTTGAAAATCATTTCGCCGTTGAACCCCCAGTAGTTCATGAACGTGGCGTCGTAGAAGAGGAAGTAGCCTTCGTCTGTTTTATTCCCCCCGAAATCGTAGTTACGGAACGCCGCGGCGTTGAAGCCCTTGCTCCGGAACGTCCCGTCCGGTTCATACCACCGGTAGCCCATCACGAGGTGCATATTCACAACGTCGGTCCGGAAGAGGAACCCGATGTCGTTGACCTCGAAACCGGGGGAGATCCATCCGAGAGCG
>DATEDB010000064.1:0-2949 GCA_035286625.1 Bacteroidota bacterium | reverse complement strand
TGACTTCGTGAGCCTCGGGTTCCGCTCTGTGGCGGACACCAAGAACAAATTTCTCTTCCCCACCGACGGGATCTTCCTGGAGCTTTCGTATGAATCGGCCTCGCGGCGGCTCGGGAGCGAGGTGAGTTTCGTCAAGATCGGCGTCACGTATGAATCATATACGACCATTTTTTCGAGACACACCCTCAGGCCCAAAATCGTATTCGGCTTCGCCGATCAGACGCTTCCGGTGATCGAGCAGTTTTCCCTCGGCGGAATGAATTCCTTTTTCGGCATGAGGCAGGACGACGCGCGGGGCCGCCAGATTTTCACCGGCAGCCTCGAATACCGTTACTGGCTGCCTTTCAGGTTGTTGTTCGACAGCTACCTCAGGGTGAGATACGACCTCGGCATGATCTCCGGGGTCCCCGAGGAGATCAAATTCTCGCGATTCCGGCACGGGATCGGGACGGAACTTTCGCTCGACACGCCCATCGGGGAGGTGTCGGCCGGCCTCGGAAGAAGTTTTTATTTCATGCACGAACTGCCGCGGTCCCCGGTCAACACCGGCCCGCTGCTGTTTTATTTCACGATCGGGCCGGAATTCTGAAATCGCGCCCCGCCCGGGGGGCGGAAACCATCCGGAGACGCACATGCAGCCCTCGTACAGGATACTCGAACACCCCGCGGACCTCGGGATCGAGGCCGAGGCGGACACCCTGGAGGAGACGTTCGCCTTCGCGGCCCGGGCGCTGATGTCCGTGATCGTCGAGCCCGACAGCGTGACCGCCCGGGAGTGGAGGCGCCTGGCCGTCCCGGGAGGGGATCCCGAACAGCTTCTTGTCCGGTGGCTCGGTGAAATCCTCTACCTGTTCGACGGGGCCGGGTTCGTCTCCGGGGAGTTCAGGATCGCCCCGATCACCGGGTCCGGGCTCGAGGCGACCGTTGGAGGGGAGCCGGCCGGGGGATCATCGCTGAGGATGAAACTCGACGTGAAGGCGGTCACCTATCACGATATTTCCGTCCGCCGCACCTCACGGGGATGGTACGCGCGGGCGTATCTCGACATTTAAACAGAGAAGGACCGGTACGTGCACCTGGAGAGGATTGACGAATTCAGGTATCTCCTGCCGAAATCGTCCCGGGAGGGGATGAGGATCGACGGGATGATCTACGCCGGGGAACAGCTGGCCGAACAGATCAGTCGCGACCGCACCCTCGAACAGGTGGCCAACGTTGCGACCCTGCCGGGATTGGTGGGTTATTCCCTGGCCATGCCGGATGCCCACCAGGGATACGGCTTCTGTATCGGGGGTGTCGCCGCCGCGGACCCCGACCGCGGAATCGTCTCGGCCGGCGGCGTAGGGTTCGATATCAATTGCGGCGTGAGACTCCTCGCATCCGACCTTCGGGCGGCGGATATCCGGGAATCGATCCCCACCCTCCTTGACGCGCTGTTCGCCGGAGTGCCGTGCGGTACCGGCCGGAAAGGGGAAATGCAGCTCGATGAGCAGACGATGGGGGATGTCCTTGAAGCGGGCGCCGAGTGGGCGGTGCGCTCCGGGTTCGGCGAAGAGGCCGACCTCCTGAGGATTGAGGAGTCCGGGAAGATTTCGTCGGCCGATCCCGGCATGGTGGGCAGAAGGGCGCGGGAACGCGGTCGGCCCCAGCTCGGGACCCTCGGGTCGGGAAACCACTTCCTGGAAATTCAGGTCGTTTCGGACGTCTACGACGCTTCCACCGCGGCGGCCTTCGGCCTAGTGGCCGGTTCGGCCGCGATTCTCATCCACAGCGGATCCAGGGGCCTCGGACACCAGGTCTGCACGGATTACCTGGACGACATGCAGGCCGGGATGAAGCGTCACGGTATCGCGGTCGTCGACCGGCAGCTCGCCTGCGTCCCGGTCCGCTCGGCCGAGGGGAAGGCGTACCTCGGGGCCATGGGGGCGGCGGCCAACTTCGCCTTCGCCAACCGGCAGCTCATGACGCACACGGTACGCCGGGTGTTCCGGCGCGTCTTCGGAGAACATGTTTCACTCCGCGTCGTCTATGACGTCTGCCATAATATCGCGAAGTTCGAGGAGCATCTCGTGGGAGGCGCGAAAGGAAAACGGAGGACCGTGCTCGTGCACCGCAAGGGGGCGACGCGCGCCTTCCCGCCCGGCCACGACGCCCTTCCGCCGGCACTGCGGAGCGCGGGTCAACCTGTGCTCATCCCCGGAAGCATGGGAACCTGCTCCTACGTGCTCGTCGGGACCGATAGGGCGATGGCCGAAACCTTCGGGTCCTCGTGTCACGGCGCCGGGCGGGCGATGAGCAGGACGCGTGCCCGCGCTGAAACCACCCCCGACCGGCTCCTGGCGGAGATGGAGCGGAGGGGGATCCATGTCCGGGGGCGGACGCGATCCGGCCTCACCGAGGAGCAACCCGACGCGTACAAGGACGTCAATGTCGTCGTTGAAACGGTCCACGGCGCCGGGATCGCCAGGAAGGTGGCCAGGCTCTCGCCGCTCGCGGTCATGAAGGGATAGGCCCAAATCCCGGATGCCCTTTCCGCTGACACCCTCGCAGGAACGCACGCTCGGGCTGGAGTCGCACCTGTCGGTCACGGCGAATGCCGGGTCGGGGAAGACCACGGTTCTCGCCCGCAGGTTTGTCGAAATTTTCAAAAAAACCGACGCCCCACTGAACTCGGTCGTGGCAGTGACCTTCACCGAACAGGCCGCCGGGGAGCTCAGAAAAAAAATCCATGAAGTGATCCTGGCCTGCGAGGAGGACCCCTCCGGCGATCCCAGTCTCCGGTCCCGGTTGAGGGATGTCCGGAACCAGCTCCCGTCGGCCCTCATCGGGACCATCCATTCGTTCTGTGCGCGCATCCTGAGGATGTACCCCGCCGAAGCGGACATCGACGCGTCCTTTTCCGTGCTCCAGGGCCAGGATCGGTCCCGCCTGGTGACGGAGTCGGTGGCC
>DATEDB010000063.1:0-5530 GCA_035286625.1 Bacteroidota bacterium | reverse complement strand
TTGCGGCCAGGGCCGGTTATGAAACCGGATACGACGCCAGGGGCCTCACGCTTGGAACCGGAATCACCCATGGCATCGTTACTATAGATTATGCCTTTGCCCCGACGCAGTACGATCTTGGCTCAACGCACGCCGTCTCCCTGTCGCTGCAACTCAATTAATGGCATCTCTCACGAACGGGTCCCCGACATGACATTTCTCCGACTGCTTCTGATCGCCATCGTCCCGATCGCGCTCGCGTTCACGGCGCCCTCGACGGCGTCCGCGCAGAAAAATACCACCGGGAAGAAAACCGAGCTCCGGTGGACCAGCCTCGAGACGGCCATAAAAAATGCCGCCGACCAGGACAAACCCGTGTTGGTGGATGTGTATACAGACTGGTGCGGGTGGTGCAAGAAGATGGACAGGGAAGTGTTCAACGACCCGGAGGTGTCAGGGACGCTCGACGAACTGTTCACTCTCGCAAAAGTCAACGGGGAATCGAGGGAGAGTATCACCTATAAAAACCGGAAGACCGACGGCGTGGGAATCGCGCAGGACTTCGGAATCCGCGGCTATCCCTCCCTGATCTTCCTGGATTCCAGGGGGGATATGCTGACGCTCATCCCCGGTTTCGTGGATGCGGAAAAATTCCTCCCCATCGTGATGTTCCTCGGAAACAAGGACTACGAAAAAATGGAGTGGGAAGCGTACCTGGCCGAGTACAACGCCGCAAGAAAATCCTCCTCCGCACCGAAATAGACCCCCGGGGGTGATCACTCACCCCTGGAGACCCGTCGCCTGACCGACCTCGCGGTAATGTGAGTCGGCGTACGCCTTCACCCCCGCGACGACCGCATCGAGATCGATCAACTGGATACATTCGAGATTGTAGGGACATTCCCGCTTCCAGCACGGGGCGCATTCCAGCCCCTCCGGGATCAGCTTGATTCCGCGGTCGAACAGATCGATCTCCTGCGGACACGTCGGCCCGAACCAGACGATCATGTGTTTTTTCAGACCGATCGATGCGTGCATCCCGAATGAATCCCCGGAGACGACGATGTCGCACAGATTGATATAGCACAATCCCCGCCTCACGCCCTCGGTGGTCGGCGTGCTGAGCACCCTGTCCCCCACCCGGCGGACGAGCTCTTCGTTCCGTTCGGTGTCCTCCGGCCCGCCCAGCAGGAGAAGCCGCAGCCGGGGATCGGCGGAGAGCTCATTGATGAGCACCACGTGC
This sequence comes from Bacteroidota bacterium, assembly GCA_035286625.1. GTDB lineage: Bacteria > Bacteroidota > Ignavibacteria > UBA10030 > SZUA-254 > SZUA-254. The sequence goes on along the minus strand of DATEDB010000063.1, from coordinate 4,308 downwards.
TGGTCGAGGGTCATCTTCTTATTCGGGTACAGCTGCGAACATCCCGTGTTGAAGCCCACCACGATCCGCCCGCCGTATTTCCCATTCTTCCCGACATGTTCCCTGCGGTAGGTATGACAGAACGACTCCTCCTCCCCGGAGAGATTGAGGATATATTCGTCACGGCAGAATTTCAACCCCATGGCCTCGGTGAGGAGCTGGTTGTTCGCCTTCCGGTTGACCCTGAATTTCATGTGATCGTTCAATCCGAGCCGGTAATTGTATTCGGCCTCCCTGTTCAGGGGAACAATCACGCCGCAACGATTGAGACCGTACCCGACCTTTTGTGCGGCATCGACTGACATGATGAAGGCGCAGGAATTCTTCGCCTTGTCGATATTCATGGCCAGGTCGAACTTCCTCGCCCCCAGCTTCAGCCAGGCCTCGGGTTCCCAAACAAGCACTTCGTCGATCAGGGGATTGTTCTCCAGCAGCCGGTGGGCATTTTTGAGCGTGATCCAGGTGATCGTACTGACCGGGTATTTTCTCTTCAGGGCAGGAAGCATGCTGGTGGTCGTCAGGACGTTGCCCATCGCCTCGAGGTTGATGATCAGGATCTCCCGACCCCGCGGGGCCGGCTCGACGCACTCATCCAGGCATTCCGTTCCCGGGAAACAGGGCTTGTATCCGTGGAAATGCCTGCAATCCGGGATAGTGAGTTTCCGGGCGCGGGATTTTTTCCGTGGGGATTTTTTATGGGCTGATTTTTTTTTCATCATTCATCGCGCGATGGTACGTGTGTTGGATTTTTCATCAGGCGCTCCAGAGACGAATAGACCTTTTCGACCGGAAGGTCGATCATACAGGGGTTGCCGATTGGACACTCGGTGTAGGAGCAACCGAGGCAATCGAGCGTCAGGTTCTGCACGATCTCAGACCTGGTGAATACAGGTCCCTGTAGTGCCGGGACGGTGGGACCGAAGATGGCCAGAACCGGAACGCCGAGAGCGGCCGCGATATGCATGGGCCCCGAATCGTTCGTCACCAGCGCCTCGCACAGTTTCAGAAGGGCCCCGAGCCGTTTGAGCGTGGTCGGGGGCGCGAGCACCGCCCCCCGGCCGATCCCCGCGAGGACGCGCCGGGCGTCCTCCTCCTCGCCCGGGCCCCACACGATCAGGACGCCCGAGCGGCGCTCGGCCACGATCCGCCGGCCGAGACCGGCAAACTGGTCGGGCCGCCATTTTTTGGAACTCCAGCCCCCGCCGGGATTCAGGGCAACGACTTTTTTCCCGCCGTATCCGGCTCCGTCGAGACATTCTCCGGCGAACGCCTCCGCCTCCCGATCCAGGGGGAAAAATGGTTTCCCGTCACGGGCGTCGATACCGATCCTGGAGAGGGCGTCGAGATTGAAATCAACATTATGGACGGTACCGCCCCTCGGCGTCACCACCCTGTTGTAACAGAGCGTCCGCCAGTTGAACCGGTAACCGACCCGGACGTGCGCTCCGCTCAGCAGGGCCAGGACGGCGCTCCTGGGGTTCCCGAAGAGGTCCAGCACAAGATCGTACCCCGCGGCGCGGACCCGGCGGATCAGGTTCAGGCTCCGTTCGGCGCGGGGATCGAACGTGAGAAGTCCCGACACGTGCGGATTTCCCTCGATCACCCCGGCGCAGTATTTTTCGGTGAGGAAATCCAGGGAAGCCCCCGGGTACGCCGCGCGAAGACCGGGAAGGACCGCCGTGGAAAGCAGAACGTCGCCGATCGCCCTCAGCTTGATGACGAGAATTCGTTCAACGGGACGCGGCACGTCCAAAAAATTCCGCGTGGAGGCTCCTCACCACGTCTTCGGTACCTGGGGAATCGATCGCGGCCACGAGCGAATTCTTCGAGGCCCCGTGTGAGTAAAAATAGACCGGCCGCTGTCCCACGGCGGCGAGAAACCGCGCCGGAATCCCGGGGGCGGCGACAATGTTTTCTCCGACGGCGCAGACGAGCGATTTCCCGGTCCGGAGATCCGCAACGCAGAGATCCTTCAGAGTGTCCATGATTTCCCCGCAGGCCTCCGCCGACCTCAAGACGAGCGCGAGCTGATACTCCATCGCGTTCATGAGCAGGGTTTCCGCTCTCTTACCGGTCAGAACACCGAAAACGTGCTCCCAGAAAATATATTGCCCCTCGCGGCGGCGTGGTGTGAGAGTCAGCACGGCGACGTCCTGCCGGTAGGTGATCGACCGGACGACCGCGGCGCCGGCGTGTCCGGCGGCGGATACCCTCGTCCCCGGCATGGACGGATCGCCCGATTTCAGGATATCGATGGGGATGTCCTTCGCCTCGGCGGGAAGCATGGTGCCGGGATGGAGAACTTTCGCGCCGAAATAGGTCAACTCGTACGCTTCGGAAAAGGACATCGACCCGACACGGGAGGGGGATTCCACTACCCTCGGATCGGCGCTCAGCACGCCTGCCACGTCGGTCCAGATCTCGATCGATTCCGCCCCCAGTACGCTGCCGATGAGCGATCCGGTAAAGTCCGAACTCTCGCGCCCCATGGTCGTCCGGTGGCCGGCGGTCGTCACCCCGATGAATCCCTGCGTGACGGGAACATGTCCCTCTCCGAGAACGGAAGAGACCGCCGCCTCCAGGCGGGGGGCCATGATGTCCATCAGGGGCCGGGCGCACGTGAAATTATCGTCGGTCACCATGAAATCCTTCGTGTCCAGCCAGGCTGAAGGGATCCCGGCATCGGCCAGGGCGGCCGCGACGATTTTCGAGGAGAGCAACTCACCGAAGGCGTAAAAGGCGTCCATCGTCCTCGGGGTCAGCTCCCGGAGTTTTTCCACGCCGGAGGTGAGCCTGTTCAGTGAAACCCCCGCACCGGCGATGTCTTCGACCAGGGCTTTCTTCGAGGCCTGATCGGTGATGAGGCGGTTGACGATGGAAACATGACGGCGCAGCAACGCCTCGATTTCGTCGTGAGCGAGGGTGCCGTTTCCTTCACAGGCAGCCTTGCCGATTTTTTCCAGCGTGTTGGTCGCCTGCGCGATGGCCGAGATGATGACCACCGGCCGGCGCGGGAGGGCCTTCCGTACGATCGTGACGACATTGGAAATGGCATCGGCGTCCTGAACGGAGGTTCCGCCGAATTTCATGGTGATCATGCCGGTTCGGTGCCCTGTTGAATTTCGGAATTGGAGGTTACAATATAGATACCCGTGTCACGAGGCGCAAACTGGGGGAGGAAATTTCAGGAATCCTTGTGCAGAAATTTCTGGTAGCGCCGCTTCCGGATCAGGATCACGAGGTAGACCAGAACGACGAGAATGAGGGCGCCCACAACGATGACGTTCAGGCCGAGGAATTCGGTGATATCCATTGTCGCATTCTCGAGAAACTTTCATGAGCTTATATGACGGGACCGATCTCCTCCGGATCCGGCGAGAGACGGACCTCTCTTCCGGCACCGGGTTTCGCCGGCGGTTGACCATCCCGGCGGTTGCTCCGCCCCTTGCGGCGGCGGGAAGGCCCGGTGAGCCCCAGCTCCTCGTACAGCCTGGTATTCTCGATGGCCACGTTGCCCGCGTCGGCGAAGGACTGCACCACCAGGGCGTCCTCTTCATGAAACCCGGGGTTGCGGTTTCGCGCAACCACGAGGACGCCATAGACCGAGCCCCGACCGCGAAGCGGCGAGGCGATGATATGTTCGATATCCGGCTTCATACCCGCCGGGTACTTCGACCGGGGATCCTGCTGCGCGTCGTTGACCATCACTGTTTTTCCTGCCACGGCGGCCGATCCGATGATCCCCTCGCCGAACGGAAGCGGGAGTTTTCCGAGCCGCCTGGAAAACGGTGTGAGTTTTGAAACCGTATGGGGTTTCAGAACTTTTTCGTCATTTTCGAACACGTAGATGCCCGCGAGGTCGTGATCCACGAGTTTGCCCACCCCCTCGGTGATCCGTTTAAATATGCCCGGGAGTGAGCCGTTTTTCAGGACTGAGGTGTTGATGTCCTGAAGGGTTTTCAGACGGACCGCGTTCCGGTGTACCTGCTGTTTGAGGCGCTCGATGCGCCGCTCGGACATCTGCGTCTCTGCCACGGGGTGGATGTCACTGACGTCCCGCACCGAGCACAGGAAGAGGTCGAGGCCGGCGAACGATCCCCGCAGCGGTGCGATCCAGGTGCTGAAGGCTGTCGCGGGACGGCCGGGGTGATCGACGATGACCAGCCGATGAGCGGGTGACCCTGTCTTTTTCACCTCGGAAAACGCCTCCCCGATCCGCTGGTTTCCGTTCCGTCCGGCCCAGGCGTAGGGCGGAAGATCGCCCACCGG
>DATEDB010000062.1:0-7140 GCA_035286625.1 Bacteroidota bacterium | reverse complement strand
AGAAAAGCCAGGCCGAAGATCACGATCTACGCCCTGATCGGCGCCGTTGGCTCGGGGCTGCTGGCACTCATCGCCGTCCTTGCGGGTGAGGCGGTGCGTCGTACGCGATCCCTGGACCCCGACCGGTGGGATTCCCTGTTGAGTGACATGCGCCGGGATTGGTTCGGTTTGAGGAAAACCCGATCCTCCCGCTGAGTTCATGTCGATGATCTCATCCGTTCGCAGGAACACGGTTTATTCGTTTCTTTCATCCTCAATCCGGCTTGTATCGAACCTCCTGATGTTTGTGGGGATCGCCCGGTTCTACGACGTGAAAACGTTCGGTCAGTTTACCACGGCACACACCTTCCTGATGGTGTTCTTCCTCTTCGCCGATTTTGGTTTCGATATGCTCGTCACGACAGGAATCGCCAGGGAACGGGACAGGTCTGCGGTCTATATCCGTCGGTATCTGCCGATGAAGATCATTTTTTCGCTCTCCTCCTTTCTATGCATGGCGCTGATCGCCCTCGTGTCGGATTTCAGCAGGGAGACGAAGCTGTTTATGATCATCCTGAGTTCCGGTATCGTGGCGAATGCGGTTTCGAGTTTCTGCTATGCCGTGTTCAAGGGATACGAAGACCTCTCGCAGGAATTCAGAGTTTCGTTGGTTCAAAATTCCGTTCTCCTCTGCTGCCTTGTCCTCCTCGGATTCCTCGGAGTGCCCGCCATGTACGTGGCGCTGGCCTTCGTCGGGAGCCGGGTCATCGGAGCCCTGATGATCGCGCCGAAATTGTTTTCCATCCAGAAATTGCGCTCCGTCGACTTCAGATCCTCCGGGTGGCTTTCGATCATCAGGGATGGCATTCCGTTCGGCGTCCACCTGATTTTCGGAACGCTCTTTTTCCAGATGGATACGATCCTTCTGTCCTACTTCAGGGGAGACGAATCGGTCGGCATCTACCAGGCGGCGATGAGGCTCGTCTACGGGATCTTCATCATTCCCGACGTCCTCAGCAATGCCTTTATCCCCATGCTCTCCCGACTCCATTCGGAGAATCATTCAGAATGGACCAGGGTGGGGAAGGTCCTCCAGAAGACCCTCATGTTTTCCAGCCTCCCCCTCGGAATCATTTTTTATCTGTACGCCGATCAGCTCATCCCCCTGATCTATGGCTCCCGGGCGTTCACTGAGGCGATTCCCCTGATGCGGATCTTCGCGTTCATCATTGTGCTCCGTTTCAGCGTCGAAACGTACGCCATGATCCTCACCGTTTCACGGGTCCAGGAATGGCGGATGCGGATCGTGATTTTTCTCACCGTCTTTAATCTCACATTGAACATCTTCGCCATACCGCGCTACGGTGTCACAGGGGCGGCATTTGTTTCTCTCGCCACGAATTTCGTCGCGGGGATCCTCTACGTCGCGGCGGCGCATATCCGCGCCTTTCGTTTCAGCTACGCGATCGAAGCCCGGCCGATTCTCGCTATCGCGACGGTCATCTTGTCGGCGGGCTTTCTCGGCGCCCTTGGCGTTCATTCCATGTTTATCGGGATACCGGCGATACTCCTGGTGAGCCTGATCGTCTACTATCTCGTCGGTTATTCCCGGGAAGAGAGAAAGCTGATTTTTTCCATGCCGTCGGGCGTATCAATTTCCGGATCCCGATGAAGCGCTCCCCGCGAAATGTGTGCCGGGAGGGCGGAGGTCGGCGGGGGTGACCGACGCGATGCCGGACGTGATCGCCATCGTCCTGAATTACCGGCGGCCGGATCAAACGATCCGGTGTGTGGCCTCCCTTAAAAAGTCCATGGGCGATCCTATCCGGATTCTGGTTGTGGACAATAGCCCCGGAGACGGTTCCGGGGCGAAAATCCGAAACGCCCATCCCGATGTGGAAGTGCACCAGTCCGGACGGAACGAAGGGTACACGGGGGGGATGAACTCGGGCATGAACCGGGCCCTCGCAATCGGGGCGGAATATTTTCTGCTGCTCAACAGCGACACGGAGGTCGAGCCGGAGTTCGTGCAAAAACTTGTCAGGGCGCTGCGATCCCGACCCCGCGCGGCCGCGGCCACCGGAACGATCCGATACGCCGGCGTCACCGATCGCGCCTGGTATGCGGGGGGATCCCAACAGACCTGGAGGGCGTCCGCTTTCACCGCGCACAGGTATCCGGGGGAAAAAGACATCGCCGATGGCGTCGTTCGTTCGGTGACCTTCATCTCCGGATGTGCTTTTCTCGTACGTTCGGTAGTCGTTCGAAAGCTCGGGCCGTTCGATAACAGGTTTTTTATGTACGTGGAAGACGCCGAATTTTTTTCCAGGCTGCTCTCGGCCGGGCACGAATTATTGTATGTTCCGGGAGCGATGATCGACCACCATGCCGGCGATGATTCCCTCACCCCGACCCGCCTGTACTACAGCGTGAGAAACAGACTCCTCTTTCTCGAGGTATCGACCAGGGGGGCCACGAGGGTATGCGGACGAGCGTATCTGGCCCTGACGACTTTATTCAAAATATGCTGGTGGTCAGTCTCGGACACCGGTCACGTACGCGCGGCATGGGCCGGATTCCGGGATTATCTCGACGGGAATTTTTACGCCGGCGCAGGCCCGGACCTGGGAAGGGGCGGCGGTACCGCGATCCGGACCGGCCACGGAGAAACAACGTGAATATCGTCCCGATCTTCTGTTTCCTGGCGTGCTTCTCAATCGTCCTCAGTGCGTTGCGAAAGGGAGCGGATATCCTGTCCCCGTTCCGGGTGTTTGGATTCGTCTGGGCCGCCGTGATCGGCCTGACGGAGATGAAATTGAGCGGATTTCAACATGAGTGGAGCGCCTACTCCTGGGCCGTTCTGCTGTCGGCGGTGGTCTCCGTCCTCGTCGGGATCCTGTTCGTGGACACCGTTCTTCTGAACCGGGCGCGGTACGTCCCCCTGTCATCCCTCCGTTCCGGCCCCGGCCGGATACCGGATGGGATTCAGCGGAAGTACGTGGGGGTCCTGGGGATATTGGCGGGACTCTATCTGGTCTCGTACGCCGCCGAGGTCGTAGTCCTGGGAAATGTACCGGTCTTCAGTCCCTACCCGGATCGCGCGAGGATGGCATTCGGGATATTCGGCGTCCACCTGATCGTCACCCTCGCACCCGCCATTCTCATCCTCGCGACGGAGTATTTCCTGGTTTTCAGGAAGACATTGCGACATAAAACGGAGGTGCTCGCGATCTTCATCATCACATTTCTTTCGTACAGTCTCCTTCTGCAGCGTTTCAGTTTCGTGATGTGGGTGGTCGTTTCCTCATGTCTTGCATATTATTACAGCAGATATGTCAACTGGAAATCACTCCTTGTGGCTTCCGGCGGTTTTACGGCGTTCATCATGTTTCTTCAATCGATACGACTCAGCCGGTACGTCGAGAATTACATCTACGTCGTTTCGAGAATGAGGATCTCCAGGGCGTTTGCCGCGCTGAGCGAACCTTACATGTACACGGTGATGAATCTGGAAAATTTCGCGCGCGGCGTGGACAGACTCGACACCTTTACCATGGGGTTGTTTACCTTCGATCCCCTCCTGGCCCTGGTGGGATTAAAACATCCCGCCCAGGACTATTTCGGCGTCATCGAGAGGCCATTCCTGAACAGCGGCTATAACACGTTTCCGTTCATGTGGACCTACTACAGGGATTTCGGGTATGGAGGGATGGTGCTGATCTGTCTTGTGCTCGGCATTGCGATTGCTTATTACTACAACAGGTTCAGGACCGATCCGACACTGTACAGGGCCGCGATCTACGCTCTCGGAGTGTTCTTCATGACATTATCCTTCTTTACCAATGTGCTGACCATGCTGAACATGGCGACGAACATCGGCCTCATCTATCTCGTAAACAGGGCCCTGTTTCCCGGCGGGAAAACGGGGCCGGGTGGAGTCCCCGTGAACGTGTTCCCGGAAGTGCGCGATGGCCGTTCCTAGGCCTTCACTGAAAATCCTCATCGACGACGGGATGGCGACATCACGTTTTCTCACGGGGATCGGACATCATTCACTGAACCTTGCGATCGCCCTGAACCGATACCTTCCGTGTCGTCTGACCAATTACGGACCAATCCGGTTCGTCCCGAGGATCTTCCGTCGTCTCATCTACATTTTCGCCGTCAATCTATTCACGCCCCTCCGGAGGGTCGATGTGGTTCATTTCCAGAATTACTACCTCCCCAGGTTCCGTGGATCGAAAAGGGTGGTCGCGACGATCCAGGACCTGACCGCATTCACATTTCCCCAGACTCTTCCCCCCCTCTATTGCCGTTACGCAAGGAAGGCCACTGCCCAGGCGGTCGCACGTTCGGATCTCATCATCGTCCCTCTTCATGCCGTGCGGGATGACGTGCACAGGTTTTTCCCGGAAAGCCGGACCAAAAAAATCGAGATCTGTCCCGACGGCCTCAGGGATGTTTATGCTTCACCGGAAGCCCCCTGCGCCCCGCTCCCCGCGGGTCTGCGCTCCGGGGCATACTTTTTAACGGTCGGCACTATTGAGCGCAGAAAAAACCTCGCGATGCTCGTCCGGTCGTTCCTCGCGTGGAAGACGAAGCGGGGGATCGACGATACCTTCAGGCTGGTACTCGTCGGGCAGGACGGATTCGGCTCGGAGGAGATTCAGGAGTTGATCGCCGGCGACGGACCGATCCTGCGTTTGCGCGGGCTGGCTGACACGGAACTCCTCACACTCTACAGGAATTGCAGGGCCGTGATCTTTCCGTCGCTCTACGAGGGATTCGGCCTACCCCTCGTGGAGGCGATGAGTCAGGGGGCTCCGATTATCGCGTCGGCGATTCCCACCACCCTGGAATTGAACCGCGCGCACGGCCACCTGTACCGGCTCTTCGACAGGCACCGGGGTGAAGAGTTGGAGGAATGCATGGAGGCGGCCCATCGCGGAGACCCGTCCCCGCAGGGGCCCCTCCCGTACGGCGATCTCTCGGTATATTCCTACGATAACATCGCGCGCTCGCACGTGCGCATGTATCAATCGCTCGCGGGGTCATGATCCCGTGGTGACCGGCCTCATGAGCTCGATCGCCCGACCGGTGAGGTTCGATTATCTCCTCCCGAGGATTTCCGGACGACCCCGCCCGGTCATTCTGGATGTGGGGTGTGGCAATCATTCGGCGTCGATAACGAAAAAGTATATTCCGGGGAGCATCTATCACGGTCTGGACCTCGATACGAACTACAACAACGATCTTCACGATACACGGTGCATGGATAAATTCATCGGGCTCGACCTGGACAGCTCTGACCTTCGGGAAATCGACCCCGATCACTACGACGTGATCATTCTCTCCCACGTCATCGAACATCTCCACGGGGGCCTCCCGGTGTTGGTCTCTCTTGTCTCCAAAATGAAGCCCGGGGGAATCATGTACGTTGAAACTCCTCATCCCCGCAGTCTTCGTTTCCCGAGCATGAAAGGAACGCTGAATTTCCACGACGATTCCACGCACGTCAGGGTGTATCCGACCGAGGAGATCGTCGGCGCGCTCAAGAGCCATCGGTGCGAGATCCTGTATGCCGGTACCCGGCGGTCCCTGAAGCGAATAGCCCTCACGCCATTCCATTGCCTGAATTCGCTTACCAGGGACGGTTTCGTCTCGGGGTCGGCGTTCTGGGACCTTCTGGGTTTTTCCAGTGTCGTAATGGCGCGCCGGGGCGCGCGGGGATGACCTCTATGGGCATGAAGGTGGCGGCTTGAAAATTCTCTTTCTCACATCGCGATTGCCCTATCCCCCTCACCGCGGCGACAAACTGAAGATCTACAATCTGATAAAGAATCTGTCGCGTTCGCACGAGATCACACTCCTCTCCTTTATCGCATCGACAGAGGAAAAAAAATATTTGGCCGCCCTCGGAGAGTACTGCCGGGAGATTCACACCGTCTATCAGCCCACGGTTCTCTCACTCTGGAGATGTCTGCTGGCCGTCTTTTCTTTTGACCCGTTCCAGATCGCCTATTTCAAATCGCGTTCGATGCGGGGAGCGGTCCGGCTGCTGCTGGGGCGGGAACGATTCGATATCGTCCATACGCATCTGATCCGGATGGCACAGTACACCGTCGACGAGAGGGGACCGTCCCGCGTCCTCGATCTCACCGATGCGGGATCGCTCTACCTCGAACGATTTTACCTGACCACACGGCGACCCCTCCAGAAACTGCTGGTCGGGTGGGAGTTGAAACGCCTGAGGCGGTACGAGGAGATCATCTCCGGCTTCGACACCGCACTGGTCTGTTCTTCGGTCGATCGGGATAAATTACACGCCGCCTCCCCCGGGGCGAACATCGGTCTCCTCTATAACGGTGTCGACCTGGAGTATTTCTCGCCGGATGATTCCCGGCGATTCGACCCAAAACGGATCATCTATACTGGAAACCTCGCCTATTTCCCGAACGTGGACGGGATCAGGTATTTCGTGAGGGATATTCTCCCCCTGATCAGGCGGGATATTCCTGATGTGAAATTGTATATTGTGGGGAAAGATCCGCCGAAAAAAGTGCGAAATCTCGCATCGGACGATATCGTGGTGACCGGGTTCGTGCCGGATATCCGGGCGGAATACCTGGGGAGCGCCGTCGCCGTAGCGCCGATCCGCTTCGGCGCGGGCACCCTCAATAAGGTTCTCGAACCGATGGCTCTCGGGGTGCCGGTCGTCTCCACCCCGATCGGGGCGGAAGGACTTCCGTTTGTGCCAGGCAAACATCTCATGATCGGGAAATCACCGGAGGAATTTGCGGCCGCCGTGGTGACGGTCCTGAACGATCCCGCGCTCCGGCAACGACTCTCCCTGAACGGGCGGGATGTCGTCGGCTCGAAATACGGATGGGACGTGATCGCGGGGGCGCTTGGAATTATTTACAAAAACCTTCTCCTCGCAAGGTCGTGAATCTCTCATCCAGGATCATCGCCCGTCTCGTCGACATCCTGACGATAAATCTGGCCTGGACGGTCTACTACCTGTTCAGGGTGAAAAGCGGCCTTCTGGTGTACGTCGCGGAGCCGGATTTCCTCCTCCCGATGGCGGCGATCTGTGTGTACTGGATTGTGCTTTTTTTCCTGTTCGGCCTCTACCGGTCATGGTACGCAAAATCGCGATTC
>DATEDB010000061.1:0-2805 GCA_035286625.1 Bacteroidota bacterium | reverse complement strand
CGCCGGTGCTGATCCCGCTCCCCGACTGCTTCCGTAAAATCTTAAGGTCCACTGCGATGTCGCGTGCTGACTGGAAACGATCCTCCCGGTCCTTGGCGAGGCATTTGCCGATGATTCGGTCGAGTTCCGCCGGCACGCCGTTTTTGATTTCAGACGGAGGCGGCGGCTGGACGTTCACGATTTCGTACATGATCGCGGCATCATGGACACCCTTGAAGGGGAGAGACCCGCTCGACATTTCATAGAGTATGACACCAAGAGAAAAAATGTCCGCCCGGTGGTCAACGTCCATCCCCTGTACCTGTTCGGGGGACATGTACCCGATCGTACCGACGGTGCTGCCGGCCCTCGTCAGCACCGAGCCACCCCGGATTTTCGCGAGACCGAAGTCCATGATCTGCACACGCCCATCCGGTCGGGCCATGATATTCTCCGCCTTGACATCGCGGTGGACGATGCCTTTGTCGTGTGCCGCGGCGAGTCCTTCGGCAACCTGGGAACCGATGTCCAGAGCCCGCTGGATGCCGATGTCGTTCATCGCGTGACGGAGGGTTTTTCCTTCCAGGTACTCCATCGCGAAAAAGAAACGGGACCCCGATTCGCCCTCATCGGTGTATTCCTCGATGGCGAAAATCGTGCAGATGTTTGGATGGGTCAGCGACGCGGCGGCCCGTGCCTCCTGGAGGAAGCGCGTCTTATCGTCTTCCGAAGCTGAGAGATGCGCGGGCAGGAATTTCAGCGCGACGGTGCGGTCGAGCTTCGTGTCGTGGGCCTTATACACCACACCCATCCCCCCCTCGCCCAGTTTCTGGAGGATTTTATAGTGCGCTATGGTCTTTCCGATCATCTGGAACGTGACTCCGTGCGTGGATGGGTGGTTTGTTGTGGTGTCAGACTTTAAAAATAGTCATAAAACGGGGGAGAATCAATGACGTACGCGCGCCAATGATCGCTTTTCAATTTCTTCGTAGCCCAGCTCCCGGATGATCTTGTGAAATTCCGGATTGCTCCTGATCGGGTCATACCGGGGATCGGCACCGAGGCCTGAAACGAACGGGTCCCGCTCATCGATCGCCCTCCTGATCCAGACGAGCGCCGAATCCTCCTTCCCCAGGGTGATGTACGCCTCGGCGATAAATATCGAGGGATAATTGGGAGGCGTCGCTTCGCTCATCAACTTCCCAAGATACCGCCTGGTGATCCCCTTTATGCCGGCCCTTTTCCAGGCTTCATCGAATGGCCGAAGCGAATCGGCAACCATACCAGAGAGGACAAGTTCGTCCCGAAGGATACGATACGCCTTTTCATCATCCCCCCTGGCCAGGTACACCTGGTACAAATAGGATCGCGTCCGCACATACTCGGGATCGGTTTTTAATATTTTTTCGAGGTATGTCGCCGCGCTGTCGTACTCCCTGGCGACGTAATACCCGAGACCAAAGTCGGTGGCGATCGCCAGCGAGAGGGGGTCCGCGTCGACCGCTTTCCTGTACATTGCGAGGCCATCATCGAAGTGTCCGGTGAAACAGAGGTACTCCGCGTACCAGTGCAGGCCCGTCGGATATTTCGGGTCGAGTTCGGTCGCGCGTCGGAGCTCCTCCCCCCCCTTCTTGATGTCCAGTTCGTAGTACAGATAATAGGAGCCGAGGGCCGAATGCGCCTCCGCGAGCTGGTCGTCGATTTCAAGCGCCCTGTCCGCCGCGGCCTTGATCTTCGGCAGCCTCACATTCCCCGGAGTGTCCTCAGACTCGGGGAAAATATATGTCTGGGCGAGCCCGATGTACGCGAGCGCGAAATTCGGGTCGAGTTCTATGGCCTTTTGAAAATACCCCACCGCGGCGCGGATCCCCTCGGCGTTCCGCTTGTTCCACTGGTAGCGGCCCTTGAGGTAGAGCTGGTAGGCCTCCGTGTTTTTCGTCGATCCCCTCACCAGATTTGCGCTTTCCTCCGAACCGATATTGACTCCAAGTTTGTTGGTGACTTTGGCCACGATATCCGCCTGGAGGTCCTGGATGCCGCCGAGGTCTTTTTCGTACCTTTCCCCCCAGAGCTGGGAAACTTGCCCGACGTCGATCAGTTCCGTCTGTACGCTCAGCCGGCCGTTTCGTTCCGTCACCCTGCCCGTGAGAATGGCCCCAACGCTCAGCTCGCTCCCAATCGCCTGGGGAGAGGTCGACGAGGCACGGTACTTCGCGACGAAGCTCGACGGCAGGACACGGAGCCCCGGCATCTGCGACAGTTTGTTCGTCAGGTAATCGGTCACACCCTCGGTAAGGTATTCGATTTCCGGGTTCCCGCTCACGTTCACGAAGGGCAGCACGGCCAGCGAGTCGATTTTTTTTCCCTTCCCGGTGAACACCAGGAAATAGAGGGCGACAGCAATGGCGAGCGCGCCGATCCCGGCGAGCGGAAGAACTGGAAACTTCTTTTTGCGGGACACCGGGATCGACTCCGGCGCGGCCGACACGGCGGAAACTGGTCCGATTCCGACCGACGCTGGAATCCGGGCGGATGATGGAGTGCCGGATACGGCGGCTCCCCCACTTCCCGGTCCCGCGCTCCCCGGACCGGTCCCGGAACCGGTCAAATCGGGAACCGGCACGTTCGCCCCGGACCCCGGGCTGGTGATCCGGCTCGACTTCTTCTGCGACCTGCGCAATTCGCTGACGAGGTCGTCCATGTGCTGGTACCGGTCTTCCGGTTCCTTCTCGAGCGCCCTTTCGATGACCCGCTCCATGTCGGGGGTGATGTCTGGGTTGTATTTCGACGCTGGATCCGGGTGTTCGTTCATGATGGAATACATCA
>DATEDB010000060.1:0-2346 GCA_035286625.1 Bacteroidota bacterium | reverse complement strand
AATCACCGGGATCGCGCTGGGGTTCCTCGTCGGGTCATTCGTCGTCGGGGTGACGCTCGTGCCGAGGACACTGAAATTCATGTCCAGGCTCCGGACGCACGGGATGATGATCATCTCGGCGGTGGTGTTCTGTTTTGTCTTTTCCATCCTCGCGAACCTCGCCGGCCTGGCCGCCATCGTCGGCGCCTTCGCCGCGGGTCTCATCCTCGAGGAGGTACACTTCACCGAGTTCCGGGAGAAACGTCCCCTCCACGAGCTCCTCGGGCCGGTGACGACGCTGTTCGTGCCCGTGTTTTTCGTGCAGATGGGAATCCAGGTCAGGCTCGAGACCTTCGCGCACCTGCCGGTCCTGGGGATCGCCGCCGGACTGACTGTAGCGGCCTTCCTGGGCAAGCAGGTCTGCGGCCTCGCGGTCGTGGAAAAAGGGCTCGACAGGGTGATGGTTGGTCTCGGGATGGTTCCCCGGGGAGAGGTCGGCCTGATCATGGCGGGGATAGGGAAGAGCCTCCGCGTGGTCGACGACGCCCTGTTTTCGGCGGTCGTCATCATGGTCATCATCACGACCATCATGACTCCACCCCTGCTGAAGGCCAGGATCGACTCGACCCAGCGGCGGAAAAATAAGGCCGCCGCGGCGAGGGCCTGACGTCCGGCTCAGAACCCGCCCGCAGCTGCGCTCTCCAGGATGATGGCCCGCATCATTTGGGTCCATTTCATGGGGCGCGAGAAGGGCGTGGGACGCGGCGGTGCGGGGGGATGGTGTTGTCGATCGGCGTTCATCGGGCGAATTCCTCCGCAGGATTATTCGGGTCTCCTTCTGCTGGCCCGGGCCGGTGAAGGGGTGAGATGAGGATCATCGATACTGTGGAAACCACCGCCATGACCATAAATGCCCCCGGGAAACCCCACGCGCCGCTGATTCTGCCGGTCAGAAAACCGGCCCACGCCTCACATCCGTTCGTGGCGCCCATGTAGGCGCTGAACTGCGTGGCCCCCAGGCGCGGATCGGTCAGGTTCATGAACATCGCGTACGTCGTGGCGGTGAATATTCCGATTCCCAGGTAGAGCGAGAAGAACGCCGCCACCATCCACCTGTTGGAGACCGCCCCGCCCGCGGATTCCATCCCCGCAATGAGAACGGTGAGGGCTGCGATGCCCCCGGTGGCCCAACGGACGGTCCGCGCGGTACCCATTTTATCCGCGGATATTCCCCCCGCAATCGAACCAAGGATCATACCCCCGACAGCCGGTAGCGAGAAGAACCACCCGACCTCTTCCCCTGAGAGTCCCCGCTCCACGAGAAACGGTCCTCCCACCGCACCCACCCCCTCAAATGCCGCGCCGGCGACTGCCGCAAACAGCAGGCCCAGCCATACTTTTTTCGACCCCGCCGCCGAGAGGAGATGCCGGCGGTATGTCCGGAAGGTCGCACGAATATTCTTATCGCCTGGCTCGTCCGGGTCCTGCCGGACCGGTCGGATGAAGGCGGCGGTGATGACCGCGATCAGCCAGAGCGCCCCGCAGAGCAGGAGCACGGATTTTGAGCCCGCAAGATACCCGGACACGATCAGAATCGTTCCGCCGAACAGGGCCCGGCCGGTGAGATAGCCAGTCTGCATCCACCCGTTCAGCGAACCCCTTTCGGACGGCTTCACGGTCGAAATGGCATATGAATCGATGGCGGCGTCCTGGAGTGAAGCGGCGACCGCGTGCGCCAGCAGAGAAGCCCGGATGAACCAGAAATATTCAGCGAAATCGAGGAAGGCGAGAGGGAGGAGCGTCGCGCCCATCACGAGCTGCATCGAAATGATCCATTCCCGGAGCGTCCATCCCCGTCCCTGGACGGAGTCGACCAGCGGCGCCCAGAATGCCTTGAGGATCCAGGGGAGAATCAGAAGAGAGGTGAGCGTGGTAATCTCTTCGATGGGGACGCCGGAGAGTCTGAGCCTGGTGGGGAGCGCCCACCAGATGTAGCCGATCGGCGCGCCTTCGCTGAGGTACAGGACCGCGAAGAGGAGCTTCAGCCGTCCCGCGTGGCGGGCGGTGCTACTGTTTATCGCCGGGCGGATCGGAAGTCCTGTTTTTTTTCCTCACGCGCACGTCGTAGAGGTCCGTCCGGCGGTCCATCCAGTTCAGGACGCTCCCGGATTGCCTGTGCCGTTTCAGGAGTTCGACATCCACGTCGTCGATGATGACCGTTTCGATATTGGGGGTGGATTCCGAGGCAATGGCGTCCCTCGAGAATGGGATGTCCGAGGGGGTATAGATCCCCGATTGCGCGTACTGTATGTCCATGTTTTCGACGGATGGGAGGTTCCCGACCGTGCCGGCCATGGCCACGAAGAC
>DATEDB010000059.1:0-6432 GCA_035286625.1 Bacteroidota bacterium | reverse complement strand
ACGGGCAAAACGGGAAAAACCCTCACGATCCCCGAACTCATGTCGCGATTGTCCCGGTGTCTGCGCGAACAGGAGCAGTGGTGCAGGCTTGTTCCTCTCGTCAGGGTTGCTCTGGTCTTCAGGTCGCTTTTCGGGGGGGTGGACACCGACAACAGTGTCCCTTCGGAGGCCGAGAACAGTACATCGGCGACGGACGCGAGGGAGGTCATCGCCAGGGCGTGTGTTTGGATCAGGAACGGGGCCCTGAAAAAATACGTCGGTTCGGGCAAGGTCCCGGAGGAACTATTCGACAATTATTTCAAGGTCATCGAAGCAGCGCTGATACGCGTGATTCTGGACAGGGACGGCGAAGAAATATCGTATTACCAGGATTTGCTGAAATGGCTTCCCGAAATGACCAAATCTGAGTATAAAAGCCGACACAAGGCCAGGATCGAATACCTTGGGCGGCTCGCGCACCGCCGCGTGATTGAGGAATTGAAAGCGATGTTTTAAGGGAAAAATCAGCCGAACGATCAGATTGCAACGAATATCTTTATAGAATGGTCCATATCGACGAATACAGACTCGAGCTCTATGTGCTTCACGCCGAATCGGAGGAGGAACGGCGCGGGGAAATAGAGGAACACCTGCAGCTGTGCAAAGGCTGCCGGACGTTGTTCGGAGAAATATCGGCCTTCTATAAAGAGCTGGACGAGGAACTTCGCAAACGGCCTGACCCGACAGAACCGGTCCAGGTGGAGACGGGCCGCGCGCTTGTGAAATCGCGCCGGGAGCTTGCCGTCTGGGAGGAACGGCTGGCGATGAGTCCCCTGATCGCTCAGGGGAGCCCCGTCCAAAAATTGAGACAATACGTCGGCCGACACCCCGTCGTGAGCGGGGGAGCCACCTTCGCCTTCACCGCCCTGGCGGCGATAGGCCTGATGGCCGGCTATAACACGTTGACGACGGATGTAAATCCGGCATACGCTGTACTGAACCACTTTAACGGATATCTTGAGGTCTATAACCAAAAAAACGACCTCCTCTGGAGCCGCTTCGCGCCGGGTACAGATTCTCTGACCAGAGAGGATCGAGTGACCCGAACGAAGAGACATACGGTCACGGATTTCGACGGTGACGAAGATTCTGAAGTCCTCACCACGATGAACCTCGGGGGACTGCCGGCCGTAGCGCCTGGGAATCTTCATATCTTCGATGGAAAGGGGGAACATCGCGACATCGGATTTCGTCGTCGCGTGTCGTTCCGGGGTAATGACTACGAACACCCCGTCCGGATCGAAGGCGGGAGCCAGCTGATGGTCGATCCGTCTCCGGATCGTGAACCGGGTATCTATGTGACGGTCAAGAATGACAGGTCTCCCAACGCGTTGATCCGGATCAAGAACGACGGGGAGGTCACGGCGGAATACTGGCACTTCGGGCAGCTCATTTCAGGGTATTTCCATGACGTGGATGGGGACGGGCATGAAGAAATCGTTCTTTGCGGAATCGATGATGTCAACGATCAGACCGGACCCTCATCACCGGTCATCATCATACTCGATCCGCCTAAACTGTCAGGAAGGGGGGAGTCGGATGCGACGCGCGGCTTTGGATATGACGTTTCACACGCCGAAAAATATTACATCAGGCTGCCCCTGACCGAAGTCAACACCGCATCGCACGTCAGCGCGGCTGCGGTTCGGATGAGAGTCGAGGGAGATAACCTAATATTTTTATGGCGTTGTCATTACCTGGACGGCAACAAGTACGATCTCGATTTTGTCTTCTCGAAAACTCTTGAACCCCAACGCGTGATCTCCACAACGCAGATGAAGGAACTCGTCGCCCGGGAATTCTCCGGGGGACGCGTCAAGACTCAACTCGACGGCCCCTACCTCGGCTACCTGAAATCCCAGATCCGTTTCTGGGACGGTGACAAATGGAGGAAGGAGGTCGTGAAAGTGAAGTCCCCCGGCGGATGATAGGAATGGATCTCCGCGTATCGCTCCCGCTCACCAGTCACGTCCACTGATATCCGTTCCATTTCCTGCCGTCTCGTCCTCCTCCCGTTGCCGGGTCCGTTATTCCTTGTAAATCCCCCTTCTATATCCGTACCATTTCCAAACGAAACTTTCAGCGGAATGCAGCACATCATCATTTCATAATGCAAGGAGTCTTCATGAATAAGATGGCTTTTACTCGATCCCCACGCTCCTCAAGGCGTCGATCGTGAAAGACATGGAGTTCGGTTTCCTCATGCCCGGGATGGTGAACCACACGTCCAAGGGGGCCACCTCCACGGACATCGGAGATCCGGGGATTCAGGCGAAGTACCAGTTCATGAACGAGGGAAACACCGCTGTGGCGGGCGTGGCCCGCCTGGATTTCGCCGATGGAGATCCGAGGTTCACCGCCTACGCGGTTCCGACATCGACGCCGTTCTTCGGGCAGATTGACGCGGCGTTCGGCGTGGGTCTGAATGACGACGCGCCCGACTGGCGGTTCCAGGTTGGTTTGACGAAGGTGCTGGTGAAGATATTGTAATTCCGCAGCCGGTCGAAAATTTTGACACCGTCCTGATAGTAACGTGACATTCCTGAGGAGATCATTGTGTATCTTCCGGGGAAATCCTGAATCCTGGTGTAAGACATGATGAAACTGCTCATCCCGACGATCGGACCCTTCCGACCGGGGCTTCTGCTGTTGATTATCCTGGTCCACCCGCCACGTCTCCCCGCGCAGATCCAGACCGATGTCCAGATCCTCATGAGCGACGGCGTCTCGCTCGAGGCGCGGATCATGAAGCCGATCGGGTTTCCTCCGCCGGCCGGGTTCGACGGGGTCATCCTCATCCACGGATACGGCGGAAGCAAGGGCGACATGCAGCTGATCGCGCAGGCGATGGCGATCTACGGCTACGCCTCGATCGCCTACAGCGTCAGGGGACAGGGGGGCTCGGAGGGCTGTTCGACCGTCAGCGGGCCGCGGGAGGAGCAGGACCTCCTCGAGGTGGTCAATTATTTCAGGAACTACGGCCAGATCAACCCCGACCGGATCGGCATCACGGGCGGATCGCAGGGGGGGATCCACTCCTGGATGGCCGCGGTGGACCGCATGCCGTTTTTCCTTTCCTCGCACTCGGAGCTCATGTCATCGCCCGATGTGCCGTCGTGGATCGATCTGCCGATCGTCGGACCAGGGCTGACCACGGCCGTGCATGATGAAGCCACCCCCCGCGAGTTCGCCCTGAAACAGAATTATCCCAATCCATTCAACCCGGGGACAACCATTTCGTTCAGGCTCCCGAAAGCATCATACGTCACACTGAAAATATTCGACATGCTGGGGCGGGAAGTTTCCACGGTCGTGTCCGGAATCCTGCCCGCGGGGGACCATTCGCGCCGGTGGGAGGGGGCGGACCTGGGGGGAGGAGTCTATATGTACAGGTTGCAGGCGGAAGGCCAAAGCGAAACCAGGAAGCTCATCCTGATGAGATGAACGGGGCATCAAGCCGGGATCATTCAGTCCACGGCCGGATGGGACAGAGTAAACATCTTCACCCTTTCCCGCGGAATTCACCGCCCGTTTCTCGAAGGCGCGGCACCCGGCCGCATCGTATCTTGCCCCTGTTGAAGGTATTCGATACATTCATAAACAGGACCACGATTCGATGCAGACCCTTCCATCACCCCGCACAATGTATTCCGCACTCGCCAGGAGGGACTCCTCCTACGAGGGTATTTTTTACGCCGGCGTAAAAACTACCGGCATTTTCTGTCGCCCCACTTGCGGCGCCAAGAAACCGAAACCGGTGAACGTCGAATTTTTCGCCTCTCCGAACGACGCACTCTTCGCCGGCTACCGGCCCTGCGAGAGATGCAGGCCGTTGCAGGCCTCGATCGAGCCGCCGCCACTGGTAAAGCGCCTCCGGGATACCATTGAAAAGCACCCCACCGGGAAGCTCACCGACGCGGACCTACGCCGCGACGGCATCGAGCCCTCGACTGCGCGCAGGCAGTTCAAGAAATATTACGGCATGACGTTCCACGCGTACCACCGCGCGAGGAGGATGGGGAAGGCGCTGAGGGAAGTGCGCGCGGGGGAGAGCATCATCGGTGCGCAACTGAACCAGGGTTATGAATCGGCCAGCGGTTTCTGGCAGGCATTCAGAAACATCTTCGGCGAACGGCCGGGCAAGGCGAACGGTGTCGGTGTCCTCGCCGCAAGGTGGATCGGCACGCCGCTCGGGGCGATGCTTGCGGTGGCGAACGACGAGGGCCTCTGCCTGCTGGATTTTGTGGATCGGAGGGGCCTCGAACGCGCGATCGGCACTCTCAGGAACCGCACGAAGAGCGTCATAACGCCGGGAGATAACACGCATCTCGATACAATCACCTCGGAACTGGGAGAGTACTTCGCCGGAAAACTCACGCGCTTCACCGTGCCGGTCCGCCACGGCGGATCCCCTTTCGATAAATCCGTCTGGTCAAACCTCCGGAAAATCCCGCACGGCACAACCTGGTCGTACGCTCAGCTGGCCGTGAAATCCGGCAACCCGAAAACTTTCCGGGCCGTGGCACAGGCCAATAGCCGGAACTACCTGGCCATCGTCATCCCCTGTCATCGCGTCATCCGCTCCGACGGCTCACTCTCCGGGTACGGCGGGGGGGTGTGGAGGAAGAGGTGGCTGATCGACCACGAGGCATCTGTCTCCCGGACCATAAAGAGTTCCGGACAGGATCCGACAGCCTGAAGAATCACAGATAGAGAGTCGAATTCGTCTTGTTCCGCAGTATCCTCCCCGTTGCCGGGATCGCGGGTCCTCTCCCGGTGAATTTTCCCCCAAACCTGCGTGCGTTGACATTCCTGCTGCCGGCACCGTTGGTGTCGGGGGCCTCCCCCGGAGGGAGCGACCCGGCCATTTCTCCCTTCGGGCCTCCTCCCGATCCCGGTGATACTCTCCCGCCGCTCCGTGCGGGTATGCCCCCTATCATAGACGGCGAATTCAACGAAGCATTCTGGAAGCAGGCACCGAGCCTCACCGGCGACGGCAGCGGTGAAAAACTCTACGACGGAACCATCACGCAACTCCGGCCCGCCTACCAGGTGAACCAGTACCTGTTTTTCCGCGGTATCGGTGAATACAACGATTTCCGCAAAAACCTCAACACGGAATTCCTGGCCTCGTTCACCTACATTCCCGGGACGGTGGTCTATCTCGGGTCCGGGCGGGTCGTGGGATGGGATTTTGCCGGAGATTCCCTATATTCACGCAGTCATACTTCAAGCGTACACATGAAAATCATCAAAACCGTTCTGTCCGTTCTTCTGGTCATCTTCGTGATCGCGCAATTCATCCGGCCGGAGAAAATCACCTCCGCGCCCGACCTCTCGAAGGATATTTCCACCGCCGTCGCCGTTCCGGAAAACGTCTCCGCGATCCTGCGGGAGTCGTGTTACGACTGCCACAGCAACGAAACGCGCTATCCCTGGTATTTCGAAATCCAGCCGGTGGGATGGTGGCTGGACGACCACATGAAAGACGCGAAACGCCAGATGAATTTTTCGGAGTTCGCCGGGACGAGTCTCCGACGGCAGTATCATAAACTGGAAGAAATCACCGAACAGATCAATCAGGACGATATGCCCCTGCCGCCATACCTGATCGTCCACCGGCACGCGGCGCTCACGCAGAAACAGAAAGACCTCCTGAACGCCTGGGTCACGGGTTCCCGCGCGTTTATGAAAAACACCTACCCTCCGGACAGCCTCGAAAAGCCGGGAAGAGACGGAGAGGGGCCGCCGCAGCGGCGGCCCTGATCCCGTTATTTCATCAGCACCATCTTCATCACCTGCGTCACTCCCTTCGCCGGGTCCGAGAGGCTGACGGCCTCCAGCTTGTAGATATATACGCCGCTCGCCATCTTCAATGCGTTCCAGATCACCTCCCTGTATCCCGCTTCCTGTATACCGTCCTCAAGTAAACCCACAACCTGCCCCAGCATGTTGAACACGGTGAGTTTTACGCGGCTGAGAGCCGGCAGTTCATACCGGATGGTTGTCGTCGGGTTGAAGGGGTTCGGGAAGGCCTGGGCCAGGGTGTAACGCGCGGGCAGCGGCCTGTCTTCGGTCACGCCGGTCGGAAGGACGACCACATTGAACGCCGAGAGCGCGGTGGCGTCTTCGACGCCCGTGCTCACGAATACGTCACGGTACCCCGGAGGCGCCATCGAATCGATCACGATATCCGCCTCGAGCTGCGTCGGGGAGAGTATCCGGATCGCCTGGACGTAGATCCCCGATCCGCTGAAAGAGACGGTAGTCAGTGAACTGTCGAAATTCGTGTTCGATCCGGTCACCGTGATCGTGAGGGAATCCCCCTGCGTGGCGTTCGACGGCGACACGTCGGCGATGAGGGCGATTTCGCTCGCGATACTCACGATCAGG
>DATEDB010000058.1:0-3160 GCA_035286625.1 Bacteroidota bacterium | reverse complement strand
AAACCATGACGCTACCCCCCGGCGACTACCTGGCCGTCCTCTCCTGCCGGGACCGTATCGATTCGACCCGGCGCGACAGCGTTGTTCTTCCCATAGCGGCCGCGGGGAGGGAGGCCGGGCTCGTGTCCCTGAGCGATATAGAGCTCTGCTCCCGGATCGCGCCCTCGACGGACCGGGGATCGTTGTTCTACAAGAACACCCTCGAGGTGATCCCGAATCCCTCCCGCCTGTTCGGTGAAGGCCTAGCCGTCCTTCATTTCTATGCCGAGGTCTACAACCTGAAGGCGGCAGGCACCGGTGAGGTGATCCTCACGGCGTCGATCGTCGATCAGGCCGGTCGGGTCCTCGCCTCCCAGTCGAAGACCAAACCCAGGGCGAACAACTCGAGCGTTGAATACGGCTCGATGAACATCGCGTCTCTCCCCGGGGGGAGTTATCTTTTCCGTCTCTCGGTCGGTGATTCCACGCACGATGCGCCCCGCCTCCTGGCGAACGCCGAAAAGAAATTTTTCCTGTATCACCCCCGCCCGGAGACCGGCCGCGGGAAGGGGCGGGCCGCCGGGACGGCCGATGTCTTCGCGTTCATGACGGCCGGT
Organism: Bacteroidota bacterium; assembly: GCA_035286625.1. Taxonomy (GTDB): domain Bacteria; phylum Bacteroidota; class Ignavibacteria; order UBA10030; family SZUA-254; genus SZUA-254. The sequence goes on along the minus strand of DATEDB010000058.1, from coordinate 2,564 downwards.
GAGGTGGATGACGAAATCAGAAAGGTCGCGTATATCTCCTCCGAAGCGGAGCGAAGACAGGCAGAATCCCTCTCCGACCCTGCGGCGAAGAGAAATTTCCTGAAGGAATTCTGGGCCGGCCGCGATCCGAGCGGCACGACGGCCGGGAATGAGGCCAGGGAGGAATACCTCCGCAGGCTCGTCCGGGCGAACGATCGTTACCGCGGGAGAAACCGCGAGGGGTGGCTGACGGACCGGGGCAGGATCTCGATCCTGTACGGACTCCCGGACGACGTCGGGAGACATCCGAACGAATCGGAGACCCATCCGTACGAGGTCTGGCAGTACCATGCCATCCAGGGAGGTGTGGAATTCGTGTTCGTTGACCGGCTCGGATTCGGCGAATACCGCCTGGTGCACTCCACGCATCGCGACGAGCTCCGGAACGACAACTGGTACGACGAGGAAGCGAAAGTTCGCTGACCGGCGGCATGCACATTCTCGAGTACCTGCTGTTCATACTGTTCCGTTCCGCACTCCTGCTCCTTCCGTTCGGCGCCGTCCAGCGGTTCGGCCGCGCGGTGGGACGTTGTGGTTTCCGGGTCCTCACGCGCAGGCGGCGGATCGCCGTCGACAACCTCCGGCACGCGTTCCCGGGGAAGCCTTCTGAGGAGCTCGACGCGATCGCCCTCGGGGCCTTCGAAAATTTCGGTATTGCCATATCCGAATTTCTCTGCTTTTCGCGGCTGCATCCGGCGGACATCCGGCGCCTGATGAACTACGACTCCAACACGGCCGCATTTCAAAGAATCGCCGGCACGAAGGGACTGCTGTTCATGACGGGTCACTACGGAAACTGGGAACTGACCGGTGCAGGCAGTTCCTGTCTCGCGGGCGTGCCCTACCTCGTCATCGTGAGAACGCAGTCCAACACCCTGGTGGATGGTGTGATCGCCGCGCTCCGGTCCAGGTTCGGGAGTTCGACGATCCCCATGGAAAAATCCATCCGCGAAACGATGTCCACCCTGGGGCGGGGGGGAGTGGTCGCGCTGGCCGGCGACCAGAGCGCGCCGATGGAAAGCGACTTCGTCCCGTTTTTCGGGAGGGAAGTCGCCACCTTCCGCGGACCGGCGGCGTTCGCCCTCCGTGCCGGCGTCCCGATCATGATGGGATTCACCGTCCGGCGCCCCGATTACACATACGATTTTTTCCTGGAGGAGATCGACCGCTCGGGCCTCGGGGGCCCCACCGACGAAAACATCCGCGAACTCACCAGGCGGCACGTCGCCCTGCTGGAAAAGTATATCCTCCTCCACCCCGATCACTGGCTGTGGATGCACCGCCGGTGGAAGCACGTCGCGCCTCCCGGACCCGGCACCTCCGCCCTGCATGCCGCCACCGGTTAACATCCTCGTCATCCAGACGGCGTTTCCCGGGGACGTCGTGCTGACCCTGCCCCTTGTCGGACGCCTCAAACGCGAAATCCCCGGTGCCGCCGTGGATTTCCTGGGCATCCCCGCATCGGCGGGACTCCTGGGCGGCCACCCCGATATCCGGCGCGTCATCGAATTCGACAAGCGGGGAGCGGATTCAGGGGCGCGCGGACTTCTCCGGGTCGCCGCCCGGCTGCGCGCCGCCGCGTACGAGTGCGCCATCGTGCCCCACAGGTCGTTGCGAAGCGCCCTCCTGGCGAGGCTGGCGGGCATTCCCTCCCGCATCGGATTTGACAGGAGCGCCGGCCGATTCTTCTGGACTTCACCCGTGCGGTACGACCCGGACGCGCATGAAATTCTCCGGAACCTGAGCCTCCTCGAACCGCTGGGCATCCGATCGGCGGGCATCGAGCCGCCCCGCCTGTATCCATCGGCCGGGGACAGGACACAGGTCGATAATTTTCTCCGGGAGAATACAGGGAAGGAGGCCGGGCCGCTCGTGGCGCTCGCCCCCGGGAGTGTCTGGTATACCAAGAGGTGGCCGGAGGACAGATTCGCGCGGGTCGCCCGGGAACTGGTCCGAGCGGGAAAAACCGTCGTCCTGATCGGCGGTCCACAGGATACGGAGCTCTGCTCCAGGATCGCCTCGGCCGGAGGCGGGAAGGGGATCGTCGACGCGAGCGGAAAATTCTCACTCCTGGGCTCGGCGGAACTCATCGGCCGTTCCGTGGTCCTCGTCTGTAACGACAGCGCCCCGCTTCACCTGGCCGCCGCCATGGGAACGAGGGTCGTGTCGGTTTTCGGCGCGACGATCCCCGGTTTCGGGTTCGGTCCCACAGGTCCGTCGGACACGGTGGTGGAAACCACCGGGCTTTCGTGCCGTCCCTGCAGCATCCACGGCGGGCGGGTTTGCCCGGTCGGGACGTTCGATTGCATGAACCGAATAGAGCCGTGCAGGGTGATCGATGCGGTCCTGGGTAAGCGGAGGCAGGGGGCATGGAGGACAGTACGTCCATGATCATCCCGATGGCCGTCGACGGAGACATCACCCGGGCGGTGAGGAGGGCGGCGCGGGTGCTCACCGGGGGCGGAGTGATCCTCTACCCCACCGATACGATCTACGGCCTGGGGTGCCGGGCCACGGACGGGGAG
>DATEDB010000057.1:0-4136 GCA_035286625.1 Bacteroidota bacterium | reverse complement strand
GTTTGTGGCGCTCACCCTCCAGTAGTACGTCGTGCTGTTTAAGAGAAATGTGAACTCCCTGCACCGGCTGAGCGCGCCGGAAGTGTCGTTGAATGTCAGGACGGAGAAATTCGAGTCGATCGAAAGCTGAAGCCGGTACGACGCGGCCCTGGCCGAGGAATCCCAGCACACCGTGACCGGAAGGGGGAGGTTCGACTGCCCGTCGGCCGGTGAGATCAAAACCGGTTTCGGGGGGGTCGTGAGCGCGGTCGTGCGGAACATGAACGGCGCCGAGGGCGTGCCCTGCCCGAGGTTGTTGACGCCGCGGACCCTCCAGTAGTGGACGGTGTTCCCGTCGAGCGGCCCGATGGTGAGCGAGGTCGCCGACACGGTCTGGTCGGCGACCATCACGGTAAAAAGCGAATCTGCGGCGACCTCCACCCTGTACTGGAAGGCGCAGGCCTCGGCCTGCCAGGTGAGAATCGTCACCTCGTCGACGTTGATCGTCCCGTCGGCGGGAACCAGCAGTGTCGGGGCCGATGAGAGCGCCCTGGTAACCCTGAAGTTCCGGGAACTGTAGGGGCCGGTGCCCGAGACGTTCTTCCCGCGCACCCGCCAGTAGAAAGTGCTGCAGTTGGCCAGGGGCGCGGGCTGATACGTTGTGCCGGTCGTGCTTGTGTCGCTGAGAAGGCTTGTAAACGCGGCGTCGGCGGCCACCTGGACCTGGAAGGTATCCACGTGAGCGTCGCCGAGCCATATCAGGGTCGGCACCGGCGGCACCGTCGTATCGCCGTCGGCCGGCGAGGAGAGCGTGGGCGCCGCCGGCGGGTTCAGGAGCGTGGTAAACCTTCTCACCGCGCTGTAGGTGCCCGTGTCGGTCCCCTGGTTTTTCGCCCGGACCCTCCAGAAGTGCAGTGTCAGTTCGGCAAGCGGCCCGACCGGGCGCGACGTGGCCGTGAGGTTATCGAAGACGAGCGGGCCCGTGAAGAGCGAATCGGTGGAAACTTCGAGTCTGTAGGTTTTCGAACAGCTGTCCGCGCCCGACCAGGAGAGCGTGGGCGTTGTGGACTGGCCGGCGGCGTTGTCCGCGGGCGAGACGAGGGCCGGAACCCCGGGGGCGGCGAGGAGGGTCGTGAAAGTGCGCACCACCGAATACGGACTCGTGCCCGTGGAGTTCTTCGCGCGGACCCGCCAGTACCGGGTCACGCAGTACGGCAGCGGACCGACCTGCCGGGAGGTCCCGGTGATGGTGGAATCGATGAAATCCAGCACGGTGAAGCCCTGGTTGGGCGACACCTCAAGCCGGTAACTCGTGGCGGTCGACGCGGCGTTCCAGCTGAGCGTGGGCAAGAGGGCCACGTTCGACGCACCGTCGGCCGGGGAGACCAGCGTGGGGGCCGGGGGGCCGGTGGTGACGGTGGCAAATTGCGACGCGGCCGAGAAACAGCCGGTTAAAAACGTGTGGTTCGCGCTCACCCTCCAGTAATAGGTTTTGTTCGGCAGGAGGTTGACGGCCCTGGACGTCCCGGCGAGGGTATCGCGAAGGACAAATGCGTTGAAGGCCGCAGACTCCGAAATCTGGAGGACATAATTCAACGCGTTGGTCGAGGCTGTCCAGGTCAGTGTGACGCTGGTGTCCACGTCGACGGCGTTGTTCGCCGGGGAGGTCAGTGCCGGGACCCCCGGGTAGGCGGGAGCTTTCGGGTGATAGAGAAGAACCTGGAGTGAAGTGATGGCAACATTCGTCACCTGGACCGAATCGGAGGTGAGCATGTTCGCCTTCACTAAGAATCCGCCGAATGCGTCCCTGATGATGATGCTGTCGGCGAAGACGGACAATCCGGCGGGCCACCTGAAGGTGAACGGGTATCCCCCCGCGCCCGGCTGGAAACTGACCTGGAATGTGTCCACGTCCGTCGGGCCGCCATATCCCTGTATGTTCTCCCCCATGCCCACCCCGAGGCACGCGCCCGCTCCGCTGCGCGAGTCCACGAACCTGACGTCGAAGACTCCCAGGGGCGGTTTGGGGGGCAATTCAGCTTCTTTGATTGTGTCGCAGTCGCCGAATTTCAGTGTGGGGTCGTCGATGCAATAAGAGGCCAGGGGATGGACGCCGAACATCAGCGTGTCCCGCTTGGGGGTGTTATCTTTCACATAGAGAGGAATCCTGAATTGCGTCTGCCCGGAGAGCGAACCGACCGTGACCAGGAGCGATGCGAACAGATAAAGAGCCGCCCGTTGTATTGAGGTTGAAAAAGACATGGATGAACGTTAATGAAATGCGGAAGCTCTTCAGCCGAAGAACTTCCGCATCCTGGATAATTCGGAAAGAACGGGTATTACTTCATCAACAAAAGTTTCCGGAGGTCGCTGAATTGCACGTTGTCGCCGGCGGCGACCATGCGGATAAAGTACACACCAGTGGTGACCGCCTGCCCGTTGTTATCGGTCCCGTTCCACGTGGTGGCGTAGAATCCCGGGTTCAGGACTTCTGCCGCGAGCGTCTTCACCTTCTGCCCGATCACGTTATAGACCGCGACATCGGTGAAAGCCGTCTTCTCAATCGAGAACTTGATGGTCGTGGAGGGGTTGAAGGGGTTCGGATAGTTCTGCTGCAACGCGAACCGCCCGGGGATGAGGTCGCCCTCGCGTTCGACCGTCAGGGCGACCGAACCACCGACGATATTGAGCGTTGTGATGGCGGAATTTGACACGACCGCCGTTGTATCGGTGAGCATGTTCACATTGACAATTATCCCGCCGAACGGATCTTTCATGGTCAGGCCGCCGGGCCAGTCTGCAGGATTCTGTGCGGGCCAGCTGAAGGTGAACGGGTAGTTTCCATCACCGGGCTGGAAGTCGATCTTGAACGTATCGATTTTGGGGGCGCCCTCCTGGAGATGGACCGACAGCCCCTGGTCGAGACAGTTGCTCCCCGACCGACTCTCCGTGAACCGGAAATCGAATACTCCCCCGGGGGGCTTGGGAGGCAACAGCTCTTCGATGAAACCACCGGGATTCAGTGTGTCGTCACCACAGTATGTCCCGTTGACATGTGTGCCGAACGTGATGGTCCCAATACCCGAAGTCGCATCCCGCGCCGTAAGAGCAACAACAACGTAATCGGGTTGCGCTATCGAATCAGAAACGACCACGATGAGGCTGAGTACCGCGATGATGAGGGGGAATCGTAGGATCTGCAGTTTCATCTGATATAGCCTTCCTCTAAAAGGTTTAAGATGAACGAGTGGTTTAGTGTTGGTACTCCGGACGCCTTCCCGGTGAGGGAATATACAAAGGGATTTTTACTAATTCAACAGGTAAAACAGGTAAAAATAGTTCCTCCGCACCCCGTCGGGGGTGCGGAGGAAAGGAGCCTGATGCTTACTTCACCAACACCATCTTCTTGACCTGCGTGAAGGTGGACGCTTCGATGCCGGCATCCGCGTCGGCGATCGTTTCGGCCACGATCCTGTACAGGTACACGCCCGAAGGCAGCGAGCTGGCGTCAAATTCGACAGCGTCGCCGAAATCGATGGATTCACGATCGAGCAGAGTCGCGACTTCCTGACCTAACAGATTGTAGATCTTCAGGGTCACGATCGACGCATCGGGAATATCGAATTCGATGGTTGTCGTCGGGTTGAACGGGTTCGGGTAGTTCTGGTACAGAGCAAAGTCTGTCGGAACTGCCTCGGGCTCGTCCAGGTTGCGACGGTTGACCGGGGTTGCACCCGGGTTGGGTTTCAGATAGGATACCTCGTAGACTGACTTGTAAGCCGTCCATGTCAGTTTCGGGGACGCCCATCCGTTCGCCGTATCGTCGGTGGCGGCATTGTAGAACGCGGCGTTGATCTTTCCGACCACGCTGTCGAGTTCGGTGTACAGGCCCAGGGGCTGGAACTCGAATTTGGTCATCTCGGTATCAGCATATGCCGCGATCTCGTCGATGGTCATGCCGTCGAGCGACGAACCAGGATCGCTGTAGATCAGAACGCCGAGCCCCGCGGGAGTCTTGGATCCGCTGGCCGCAAGGTTCACCTGCAGCGCCGCGAGTTCCGCGAAGAGCTTGTTGTTCTGCTTCTTGTTCGGCGGGAAGTTCTTCTGTCGTTTCAGGAACGGCTTGCCCTTCAGATCCACGTCGAATCCGCGGGCCA
>DATEDB010000056.1:0-4208 GCA_035286625.1 Bacteroidota bacterium | reverse complement strand
CAGATATGTTCTAACGGGCGTTCCTGTCGGGGTCGAGACCTTCTTGGCGGCCTGTTTGTCCCCCCCGGCGGCGGGCGCCTCAGCGTAAAACATGACCGTGAGGGCCATCAATGCCGCGAGTGCTGTGAAATATTTGAGTTTCATGATCTTAGGCTCCTGAGTTGTGTGGAGGGTCATCAATAATCCTGTTTAGTAGTCCAGACGTATGCCGAAACGGATCTGTCTCGGCGGTCCGTAGAAGAACGGTACCGTATTCAAACCGCTCGCGTTCTGATACTGCTCGAAGTAATCGATATTGATGGCCCGGTACATGTCCGCATAGTCCTGGCCGTAGGTGGTGGCGAGCTGTCCGCCGAGATCGGGGTTGCTCAGGTATCCGTCGTCGTCCGTGGTTCCGGTCCGGAGGAAGACGTTCTCAACGTTCTTCGTATCGAAAAGGTTGAAGACCAGGAAATAGATCGTGGCGTTGAGTTTCTCGGTAATGCTGAAACTCTTGTCGAGACGCAGATCCGCCTGGAAAAACCACGGCGTCGAGGAAGAATTCAGGGGCTCGGTGGGCTGACGGTCGCGCGCGTCGCCTTCGAGGTCGGTGCCGCCGATTCCCTTCGTGAAGGGGTGCCCGCTGTTGAACGTCAGCAGGAAAGCGCCGCCGAACTGCTGCAGCGCCGGCGGTCCGTCGTTTTTCGCAAAATGGTAATCCAGGTTCATCGTTCCGCGGATGCTGTTGTTGTATTCGAGCGGCGTGACATACTGCGGCTTGAAGATCGTGACACCGTCGAGCGGCGCGCCGACGATTCCGCGGTTCGAATTCGGGAATGATCCGGTGCCCTGGGCGTCATTGAACGACAGGTTTGCGGTCATCTGGACCCGCTTGGTGCGCCGCATGTTGAAGGTCATCTCCACACCCTTGGTGGTGGCGAAGTCGCCGTTTTTCAGTATGAAGTATGCGCCGAAAGGCGACCCGGTCCCGGTGTTCTGCTGATCGTAGACGACCTGGTCCTGGATGTCCTTGTAGTAGCCGGTGATGTCGAACGACGCGAAATCGCTGATCTGTTGTGTGAAGCCGATTTCGTACTGCGTCGTGCGGGTCGGACGGACGTCGAAGCCCACAGGTGCGGGGATGAAGAAACCACCGCTGAGGGCCGCGCCGGTGGCGTAGTAACCCTGGTAGACGTCACGCAATCGGGACTGCTGAACGAACTTCCCGAACTGCGCGTGAAATACCGTCCTGTCGGTCACCGGGAAAGCCATGCCGATCCTCGGGCTGACGGCTTTGTACGGTGCCACACGGTACAGTCCGGACATGGAAACCTGATTGGTGGACTTGCTGATGGCGAGTTCCGGGTGCTCCGGATCGATGAAGGCGTAGCTGTCGCTGTTGATGTAATCGTACCGCACGCCGAGATTCAGCACGAGGTCCTTGAATTCAATTTTATCCTGGAGATAGAGTGCGGCGAAGACGGGGTGTTTTGCCCTCTGGATGGTCCCCTCAGGATACACATCGAAAATGTTGAAGAGGCTCCCCCCTTCATCGGTCTCGTTGCCGAGGAGGTCGTACCCGAAGTTGTTCACGCCCCGGCGGACGAGGATCTGCTCCGTCGTCAGCTTCGTCGGGTCGCCGGCCGGCAGGGCGGCGTTGTTCGCGAGGATCCCGGCGAGTGCAAAGGCGCTTTCGTTCCCGAGGCTGTAATTGCGCATGGCGTATTTCTGATACTCTCCCCCCAGCTTGATCGAGTGCTGGGAATTGACCTGTGAGGTCAGACCTCCGGAAAGCGATATGTTCTCGCGCTTGTATTTGACATAGTCGGCGACCAAGTCCCCCGGCTGATTGAACGAGAAGGTGAAAATATTGACCCTCGTGGGCCGCAGGAACCTGCCGGCGAAGTTGGTGACGCCGACGGCCGCGTTGGTTGCGCTGTCGCCGTAATGCAGGAAATCGTCGCCGAGCAGCGGATCGAAGGTGTTCGAGGTCTGCCGGAAATACCCGATGTTGATGTCGTAATAGGTGTTGGGATCGAGGAGGTGGGTCAGTTTCAGGTTGTAGGCCCCGTTCCCGGTTTCAATTTTCTCGATCCGTCCGACGTTCAGGATGTTGGCGATGTTGCCCGCGATGCGGCCGCTGAACGCGTTGAAGGTGTTGCCCACTGTGTAGGTGCCGCCTAAACGCAACTGGACCGGGTTCAGATCGAATGTCATCGTGCCGGTGTAGGTGAACTGCTCGAGGGAATTCCCGTAGATCGGCCCGGCCGGATAGGTGAGGTCTATCGAGTCGCCGCTCACCGGATCTGTGATGACCCCGAGGTTGATGCCCGGGTACGGCTGCGGAGTCTGATCCCTCATGAAATTGTAATTGAAGAGACCGAATAATTTCACCTTTTCGCCGCTGAGCGGTCCGCTCAGCGTTCCGGTGAACTCGTTGTATCCGTACGAATACGTGCCGAGGGTCTTCTCGCTCTTGTAGAGTCCGTCGGTACTTTTGAAACCAAGGTTGTCCGAGGCATACTGTGCGCTGGCCTTCCAGTCGGAGGTTCCCGAGCGCAGCTGGGTCTGGATGATTCCGGAATTCGCCCCGCCGAATTCCGCGTTGTATCCGCCCGCCTGGACCTGGATCTCCTCGATCGCGTCCTGAACAAGTGTCACGGCGCGTCCGCCCACCATTTTGTTCGTGATGGGAACACCTTCGAGGTAAAATCCCACCTCGTCCTGGCGGCCGCCGCGGATGAAGACCGTATTGTCCTGGAGGACAACACCGGGGGAGAGGGCGATAATCTGATTGACGCCCCTTACGGCGGTGTTCCGGATGTCCTCCGATGTCGTGATGCGGACCGCGTTGGTGGCGCTTTTATTCACGAGCGGCCGCTCCGCCACGATTTCCACCGGCTGCAGTTGAAGCTCCTCGCTGGTCAGGCCGAAATTCTGTTCGGTTGTCAGGCCCGAGTTGACGAGGATGTTGCTGATCTCGACAACCTGGTACCCGACGTAACTCGCCCGGACCGTATGAATCCCCGCGGGTACGTTCAGGATGATGTAATTTCCCTCGATGTCCGTAGCGGCTCCCAGGGAGGTTCCTGCAATCGAGACACTCGCCCCGATCAGTGGTTCGTTGGTCGCCTGATCGGTGACGGCTCCTTTCACTTTGCCTGTCCCCTGCGCGAAGATCAGCGCGGGCAGGAAGAAAAGAGCGCATATGAGTATGAGTCTGGCTGGCATCGATGCATCCTTTCAGGTATGATGGGTTATGGTGTAATAATAAAAATTCAGATTGCGCTGCCCGGACAATTCGGAGGAGAGAAGCTGCGAGGATCTCCCCGTCTTCCGGTGGAGATTACAGTATGGGGAATTTTAGTGCAGGTGTTATCAATCGTTCGATTCGAAATTCCCCAGGGTTACAGAATTAATCGACTTAAAGTAATTAATGAAGAGAAGAAATGCAAACACCGTGAATATAATCAAGGCCGCACGTGAAGTCAAGTCGGAACGGGTAAAACGGTCTTATTGCCCCCAACGGCGCAGTTTCGTGTCACAATACCACAGAGGAAACCTCAGAAATACCATCAATCCGTGAAATTTCATCACGAACACCGGCGGGAACCTGTTGGTCGGTGGCGATCACTGTCAGCGCCCTCTCCCCCGCTTTCAGTCTCCCGAGGGACAGGTCCGCGATGTTGATGGAGCGCCTGGCAAGGATCGTACTCACCTTCGCCAGCATGCCCGGGCGATCGATGTTATAATAGACGAGGTGGTGGCCCCTCGGTTTCATGTCGAAATGGTAGTCGTCGATACCGATGATCCTGACGTCGTCGTTTCCGAACACCGTCCCGGTGACGGTTTTTTTCAGGACGCCGGAGTAACACTCCGCGGAAATCTCCAGGGGATATCTCGCGTGTCCCTCATCTGATGTGGTCTGTATTGAAATTCCGCGCTCCCCGGCGATGATCGTCGCGTTCACGAGGTTGACGGTGTCGGCGAGCATAGTGGAAAGAAATCCCACAAGGAAGGCGCTCTGGATGACCTCCCTCGCATCCCGGTGGAGTTCCCCGCGCAGGACGAGATTGATCCTGGTGACCGGTCCCGATTTCAACTGGGTCATCAGCAGCCCCATCTTCTCGGACACCTCGAGGTAGGGTTGAAGTTCACGTTTCAGTGAAAGTCGGATCTGGTCGGCATTCACCGAACCGGCGATGCCCCGCTCCCGGAAATAATCTGCC
>DATEDB010000055.1:0-3402 GCA_035286625.1 Bacteroidota bacterium | reverse complement strand
CCTCCACCGATGTTCAATCATGCATGAAAGGAATCATCCGATGTCCGAACGAGAACAGTTCCTCGCCGCGTGGGAACGCGAATTCGAAAAAACCATGAAGGTGCTCAAGGCCTACCCGGCCGGGAAGAAAGACCTTCGCCCGCATCCGAAATGTCCGGACGCCAGCGAACTGGCGTGGAGGATGGTTCACGAAGAGAAGTATTTTTCGGAAGTTGCTTCCAGCGGCAAACTCGAATTCGGCAAGACCCCTCCCGCGCCTGCCGGTATCGCGGCGATCATCGAAGAGTACGCGAAAAACCACACCGGCAATGTCGCAAAAATCCGGAAGATGTCCGAGGGCGATTTCAATCAGACGATGAAGTTCATGGTGGGGCCGAACAGGATGGACGACGTGCGGAGAGCGGACATATTATGGCTCATGATGATGGACACCGTCCATCACCGGGGCCAGTTTTCGATTTATCTGCGGATGGCGGACGGCAAGGTCCCATCGATTTACGGACCATCGGCGGACGAGCCGTGGATGTGAGCCGACCGGGGATCTGTCCCACAGAAACGGTCTATTATCCGGCCTGACGGACGCGTCACAGACTCATTTGCAGATGCGCGAAGGATAATATATATTCGCTTAACCGAATGCATTAACGCGCGCCGTTCATGAAGATACTCATTCTATGTACCGGCAATTCCTGCCGCAGCCAGATGGCGGCAGGTTATCTGAAATCGCTCGACCCGCGGCTTGACGTATCCTCTGCGGGGACCAGCCCGGCACGCAGGGTCCATCCGAGGGCGGTCGCCGTGATGAATGAAATCGGGATCGACCTCACGGAAGCCCGCCCGAAAGCGATTGAGGATTTCCTCGGCCGGCCCTTCGATTACGTCATCACCGTCTGCGACAGCGCGAAGCTGGCCTGCCCCGCGTTCACCGGACCGGTAAAACACCGACTGCACATCGGATTCAACGATCCGGTGGAGGCGACGGGTACTGATGAAGAAGTCATGCGGGAGTTCCGCGGGGTGCGCGATGAGATCAGGGAGAAATTCGGCGCGTTATACCGCAGTGAGATCGCCCCCCGGATGACAATCCCACCGCTGTAATATGAAAGCCGTCCCGTCGGACACCGCGAAGAAACGCCTGTCCCCGTTCGAGCGATACCTGACCCTCTGGGTCGGACTGTGCATGATCTCGGGAGTCGCCCTGGGCAAGGCCCTGCCGGGGGTGACGGATCTTCTCCGCGGGATGGAACTCGGCGGGGGCAGCCACATCAATATCCCGATCGCGGTGCTGATCTGGCTGATGATCTACCCTATGATGCTCAGGGTCGACTTCACGAGCGTCCTGGACGTGCGCCGCAGGCCCGCCGGCATCCTGATTACGCTCTTCGTCAACTGGATGGTGAAGCCGTTCTCGATGGCATTCATCGGGTGGATTTTTTTCAGGCATCTGTTTTTACCGTTTATCGGCCAGGAGCTGGCCGACCAGTACATCGCCGGAGTGATCATCCTGGCGGCCGCGCCGTGCACCGCGATGGTGTTTGTCTGGTCGTACCTCACCGACGGGGACCCCGCCTATACCCTGGTGCAGGTGTCGTTGAACGACCTCCTGATGCTTGTGTTTTTCGCGCCGATCGTAAGCATCCTGGTGAGCGGGGCCAGCGGACTCACGGTGCCATTCGGCGTGCTCATATACAGCGTGGTGACGTTTATCGTCATCCCCCTGGCTCTGGGGAGCCTCAGCAGGGTCGCGCTCATCAGGGCGAAGGGCAGGCGGTGGTTCGAGGAGACATACCTGAAGTTTTTCCATCCGGTAACGATGATTGCCCTCCTGGCGACGCTCGTGCTTATTTTCGCCTTCCAGGCCGACAACCTCACCGGAGAGCCCCTTCACGTGGTCCTGATCGCCGTGCCGATTTTGCTGCAGGTGTACTTCAACTCTTCCCTCGCCTACGGCCTCATGAAACTCTTCCGCGTCCGGCACAATGTCGCCGCTCCCGGGGCGCTCATCGGAGCGAGCAACTTCTTCGAGCTGGCCGTCGCCACCGCGATCGCGCTCTACGGTCCGGGATCCGGGGCCGCCCTGGCGACGGTTGTCGGCGTGCTGGTGGAGGTTCCGGTCATGTTATCGGTGTGTTCATTCTGCAACAGGACGAAACACTGGTTCGCCGAGCCGGCGCCGGATGCGTGACCCCGACCCTATTCCCCCAGTCTTTTTATAATCCCGGCGACCAGTCTCTCCAGCGCGGGCGGATGATGCGACAGAAACAGCGACGGCTCGATCAGTTCGAATTCCGACACCACCAGCTTTCCTCCGGGCGACCGGACCATGTCGACTCTCGCGTAGAGAAGTTTTCCCTCCACGCGGGCCATCGCTTTTTCGGCGAGCTCCCGCTCCTCGTCGGCGACCGGCGCCGCCCCCGATACCCGTTCGGTCCCGTCGGCGAACCTCGGGGACTTTCTGATTGTGTGCGTGAACCCGCCGTCGATCCAGACAACCGCCCTCTCCCCCTCGCCTTCGACCGATGGCATGTACCTCTGGACCATCGCGTCGCGGTCCCTCAAGAGCTCCCGTAAAAACTTCGCCCCCTCTTTTTTCTCGGAATACCGGAAGCGGCGCGTCCTGAACGACGAGGCCGAGACGGACGGTTTCACCACCACGTCATCCCACTTCCGGCTGGACATGATGATCCCGAGCTCCGCCTCCTCCCCCCGGTTGAACCACTCCGTGGATATCACCCTGACCCCCGCCGATTCAAGGTCGCGCAGGTATGTCTTATGGTGGTTCCAGCGAACGACCTCCGCGGGATTTACCAACCGCGACTCTTTTGAGGCACGGTTGATCCACCTGAGGAAGCTCCCCGGATATTTATGGTAGTCCCAGCAGGAATGCAGCACGCAGAGGTCGTACGCGGCCGGGTCGGAGGAGGGGTCGTCCCAGGGGAGAAGGTCTGTGGTACAGCCCGCCCCGCGCAACGCACCGAGGAGCAATTCCTGGTCGGGGTCCGGTTCCGGAAGGACTTTGCAGGTGACGATCGCCACGTTTTTCATACGGAGAATCTCATGGCCGCCATATCGTCAGTCACGGGACGACGCGTCCGAGGTGTACGTGTCGTCCGGCCTGAACGAGTTGTCCCCTCCGTGCGCTGCCCGCGACGGTGGCCGTGAGATCGCGAAGGAAGAGGATCGTCCAGATCCCCCCAGCCTGGGCGATCATTCCCCCGGAAATAAGCTCCCTGCGGCCGATCGAATCGCCGAGCGGTCCGGTCAATAATTGCGTCGCGCACGAAAAATGCCGAGAGCACCAGCCCCGCTGTCGCAATCACGACGCCCAGGGAAAATGGAGCCGTCCTGAGACCGTACGACGCAGCGATCTGGGCGGTCGCGAAGGCGGAAAGCGCCACCGCG
>DATEDB010000054.1:0-2096 GCA_035286625.1 Bacteroidota bacterium | reverse complement strand
ATATCTGCGTGAAGAACTGCGCGGTCACACTCCTGCTTAGGGACACGGTCCCCCTGAGTGAAAAATCCGCCTGGTCGACATCCCTGTCGCCGAAGAGGTTGTACCCCGCGGGGGTGTAGACGGGGATGGCCCAGGCCTCCTCGGCCCTGGTTTTCACCAGAGTGATCGCCGGCGCGTATTCCATCCACCCGGTGACCCGCACGGTGAACTGGAAAGAGGCGATCCACCGGCGCATCGATTTCGTGTCGTGGTCGAAACCGAAATACCCGCTCAGGGAGACCGGCTGTCGGGTGTCGGTGTCAAGGATGAACCGGTAGGCGTTTGAGGCCGGGCGTCGGTAGAGTCCGACGATGCCCCGGGCGGCGTCGTCATAGGCGGGAAACTGGTGCGCCGCGTTTAAAGTTAAAAACCAGAAATTCGTGAACTCGAAACCCGGCTCGAACTCCACACTCTTTGAGGTGACGACCCCGTCCCAGTTCCACCGGTAATTCGGCTGGAGCGTGAGCGCGAACCGCCTGATGAACGAATCTCCCGCGTCGTTCTCGCGCCAGGTGGCCTGTGTGTACCCCCCGTGCTCGCGCGGCGCGCTGAAAAACCCCAGGTCGTCGATCGAATAATTCCTGCTGGAAAAATCGTACGTCGAAAAAAAGAGCAGGTTTTCCCCCTGGATGCGTCCGAGGGCCAGCCGGCCGGCCGTGCCGTCTTTCCTCCCCCCGATGCCGGAAAATTCCGACGGCCGGGACCCGGCCGCGTAGCCGTCCACCAGCGTGGCGTCGCCGTCGAACCTGAGTCTCCAGTCCACCCCGCCGCCGAACGACGGCGCGTTAAACTCCCGTGTGGCGGCGGTGGCCAGCAGTCCGATCCTGGACGCGTCCCCGACGTCCTGCGAGAGGCGGAACACCGAATATCCGCCTCGCGGTTCGACGAGGAAGGGCGTCCCCATGTTCCCGCTCGAGTCCTCCTCCACCGCCTTCTCCTCGTCGGTCATCGCCGAGATGACTCCGAAGGTCAGGCCGCCGTCGGTCCTGCCGGTGAGTTTGGCCGCCCCCAGGATGGTGGTCGTCCGGGGATTGTCGTGGAAGATCATCCCGGGCGACGGGGCGCGGGAGAGCGTCGGCTCCCGCCCGATGCGGCGGGAGTAGAAGAGTTTCATGTCCCTGTTGTCGAACGCTGTGCCGAACGCAAAGAAGGACGCCCCTTCGAGGAACAGGGGCCGCTTTTCAGGGTAAATGGTTTCGAAGACGGTGAGGTTCAGCACGGCCTGGTCCACTTCCACCTGTCCGAAATCCGGGTTGACCGCCAGGTCCAGGGTGATGTTGTTGGCCACCCCGTATTTCAGGTCGAGCCCGAGGCTGCCGGTGAGCTCCTCCCGGGAGCTGAACGGGGCGGGCTCGGCGAAATCCCCGAACCGCGAAATCTGATAGGGGAGGATCTCGATGTGCAGGCGGGGGGTGATACCCGCCATCCCGGAGAGATGACCCATGCGCGACACCGACGAGAGGACCCCGGGGGGCGTCTCGCTCCTGGGGACAATCACCCATTCGTCCGTTTCTTTTTTGCGGGCGATGTACCGGCGGAAATTCACACCCCAGACGTACTCGCTTTCCTGCTTCACGAACCGGAGTGCGCTGAAGGGGATTTTGAACTCGGCCCCCCAGCCTTCGTCGGTCATTGCGGTCTCCACTTCCCAGACGACGTCCCACTGAACGTCATACACCAGGCCGTCATAGGAAAAGACCCCGTCGGACTGGACACCCGAGGCGGTAGTGGCGAAGAGAAACGCCGTGGTGTGGGCATGGTACGAGTCGATGATCACCGATACGCGGTCCGACTGCGCGGTGCGGTCGCGCCTGCTCAGGCGCCTGTCGATGCCCGACGGGTCGGCATCGAAACAGAAAATTCCGAAGTACAGATTGCCGTCATCGAAGAGGGCGCGGACGGTCGTATTCTCGGTGGCGGCCGCCCCTTCGTCGGGATCGTACTGTTCAAACCCCCCCACGGGCACCGCCGCATCCCATGCCGGTTCGGTGAGCAGGCCGTCGAGCACGACGGGCGAGTGACGGGGGGCGGCGACGATATTCCTTACCGAGCCCCCG
>DATEDB010000053.1:0-3094 GCA_035286625.1 Bacteroidota bacterium | reverse complement strand
CCTGGTCTACGATTCGCTCGATTTCGATGTGCCGGTCTATCACGATTGCGACGTCCTGGCGAGGTTCTACGTGCGGATAGAGGAGATGAGGGAGACGGTAAAAATCCTGAGGCAGGTGATCGACAAAATGCCCGCCGGGCCGGTCAACTCATCCGATCCCAAAAAGATGCCCCCGGAGAAGGAAAAAACCTACAGCCGGATGGAGGAACTGATCCACGATTTCATGATCGTCAATTTCGGCATCAATCCGCCGATCGGGGAAGCCTACCACGCGATAGAGGCGTCGAAGGGAGAGCTTGGATTTTATCTCGTCAGCCACGGGGAAGGGTATCCGTGGAGGCTCAAGATCCGCGCCCCGTCGTTCTGCAACCTCCAGGCGATGCCCCCGATGATTGTCGGCGGAATGATCTCCGACGTCGTCGCCGTGATCGGAAGCGTTGATCCGGTGATGGGCGAGGCCGATAAATAGGCACGTGCCGCCACCGCCCCTTTCAAACAAACCTGACGCGCATCGATGTTCTCCGAACACAATCTCAAGAAGCTGGACGATCTGGGGAAAAATTACCCGGAGAGCAAACCGCTCGTCCTGCCCGCCCTCTGGATGGCGCAGGAGCAGTTCGGTTGGATCTCCCCCGAGGTGATGAGGTATGTCGCCGGCCTCCTGAACCTGCCCGTCAGCCACGTGTACGGGGTGGTGACCTTCTATACGATGTTCAACACGAAACCGGTCGGGAAGTACCACCTGCAGGTCTGCACGAACGTGTCGTGCATGCTGAGGGGCGGGGACCGCCTGCTGAAACACGTCTGCGACCGCCTGCAGATCCGCAAGGGCGGGACCACTTCCGACAACCGGATCACGGTGAGCGAAGTGGAGTGCCTCGGTTCCTGCGGAACAGCCCCTGCGGTCCAGATAAATGACGATTACCATGAGAACCTCTCGCCCGAACGCCTGGATGCGCTTCTCAATGGCCTGAGCTGATCGATGGAAGAGTTCACCGAAAAACTCATCTTACCCGGCATCGGCGACCTTCACCGGATCGGCGTGTACGAAAAGCACGGGGGCTACACCGCGCTCCGGAAGGCTCTCTCGATGAAACCGGACCATGTGATCGACGAGGTGAAGAAATCGAACCTGCGCGGACGGGGAGGGGCCTGTTTTCCCACGGGGTTCAAGTGGACGTTCATGCCGAAACAGTCCGAGAAACCGAAATATCTCTGCGCCAACGGAGACGAAAGCGAGCCCGGCACGTTCAAGGACAGGCAGATTTTCGAATTCAATCCGCACCTGTTCATCGAGGGCGCGCTCATCGCCGCCTACGCGATGGGCATCTCGGTGGTGTACACCTACGTCCGGGGAGAGTACGCCGCCTGGATACGGATGCTCCAAAAGGCGGTCGATGATGCCACCGGGCGCGGCTATATCGGTGAGAACATTCTGGGTTCCGGGTTTTCGACGCGGTTCGTCGTCCACCGGGGCGCCGGGGCGTATATCTGCGGAGAGGAATCGGCATTGATGAATTCCCTCGAGGGGAACCGCGGATATCCGAGGGTGAAGCCGCCGTTTCCCGCACAGAACGGTCTCTGGGGGTGCCCGACCACCATCAACAACATCGAAACGCTCGCCAATATCCCGGTGATCATCTCGCGCGGGTGGGAATGGTATTCGAAAATAGGTGAACCGAAACAACCGGGCACAATCCTCTACGGCGTCAGCGGGCACGTCAACAGGCCTGGCGTCTATGAACTTCCCACCGGCACGCTCCTGACGGATCTCATTTTCAGGCACGCCGGCGGCGTCCCGGGCAATAAAAAGATCACGGCGGTCATACCCGGCGGTTCGTCGACCAAATGGATCCGGGGGGAACAGCTCGAAGGAGTCCGAATGGACGCCGAGTCCCTGAAGGCCGTGGGGACCTCGATCGGCACCGCGGGCGTGATCGTCATGGACGAAGACACAGACCTGGTATCGGTGATCACCAGGATCGCCCATTTTTACCACCATGAATCGTGCGGCCAGTGCACGCCGTGCCGGGAAGGGTGCGGGTGGCTCGAAAAAATCCTTCAGAGGTTTTCAGCCGGTGAGGCGACCGCCGGGGATATCGATCTGCTCCTCGACGTCGCGAACAATATCGAAGGCAACACGATCTGCGCCCTGGGAGAGGCCGCAGCCTGGCCGGTCCAGAGTTTTGTCGGACTGTTCCGCGACGAGCTCGAACGCAGGGTGAGGAAAACAGTCCCCGAACCGGCCTACATCCCCCCGCCGCATCTCGTCAGCTCACGTTCCTAGTTGTTGATCGCGCCTTCCAGGATCCATCTCCCGATTCCCCGGATCTGGTTGTCAGTGAGAGCGGGTCTGTTAAGCGGCATCCGCGGGTTGACCCGCCCGTCGATCCGTAACAGGAGCAGGCTCTCATCGGGCGAGCCCGGGACGACGATTCCCACCCGCTCTGTCAGCCGCTGGTAACTTTCCAGCCCCAGGGCCCCGGCGGGGTCTTCCCCCGCGTGGCATCCCCCGGGCAGTGCGCATCCCCTGTCGAAGAGCGGCTGGATCAGGCTGTTGTAACTGATGTTGGAATCGGGGAACACGATATCGAAGGGCCCCTCGCCGGTGATGTTGTCCTTGCACGACCACAGCGATACCAGCGAGGTGAGCATGATGGCCACCAGGATCGCCCGCCCCGCGCGGGGAGCTGGTTCAAAGGCCGGAGCGTCAGGTCCTGCCGGGTTTGGTTTCACTCGTATTTAATCAGTTGAATCGTGTTATCGTCGTGTTGTCCGGCCGTTTCCCGGAAGGTTCCAACCACCTGACAATTTCGGGTCGCCGCCGGTTGATCGGATAATTCGTTTCCTTAATAACATGACGGGGGAGAGGTTGATTCCCGGAGGCCGGATGTCCCCCCAGGGGCGTGGTTCATGCCGGTTCTCCAGATCGTCGTAAAATGATACGGAAGAGGTTTTTGAGATGCAAAACGGGCGGGCCGGGGTGCCGCCGCAGGTGATGAACCCGTTTGATTCCTTGAGCCGATCTTCGTATATTGACACGTTTTCACTCCGGTAAAACTTCATCAGGGGCTGTAGCTCAGCTGGGAGAGCG
>DATEDB010000052.1:0-3041 GCA_035286625.1 Bacteroidota bacterium | reverse complement strand
GTCAGGGGGTTCCCGCACGTGCTGAGCATTTTCGGACACGCCGATTGGAGCACCGATACGCTCATCCGGGACATCACGAAAATAGTGGAAGTCACGGCCGATTTCTGGGGAGACATGCCGTACGGACGGTATGTCTTCATGGTCCACCTGGCCCCGTGGGCCGGCGGGGCGACCGAACATGTGAATTCCACAATCATCGGGGGGAAGCCGGACCGGGTTGCGACCCCCGACGGCTACCTGGGTTTCCTCTCGACGGTCGCCCACGAGTATTTCCATACCTGGAACGTGAAACGGCTCCGGCCGAAGGGGATCGTCCCGTATGATTACACCAGGGAAAACTATCTCAGGGAATTGTGGATCGCCGAAGGCACCACGTCGTACTATGACGACCTTTTGATGGTGCGCGCCGGGATCAACACACCGGCGAAATACGTCGAGTCCAGGGCGTCCTGGGTGAGCGACGACCGCCGCAAACCCGGTAACGCCGGACAATCGCTCTCAGAATCCAGCTTCGACGCATGGATCAAATTCAGCCGGAGTTCGCCCCATTCGTATAATTCCCAGACGGATTTTTACGGGAAGGGTTCACAGGTCAGTTACCTGCTCGACATGACCATCCGGCGTCTCACCGAAAACGACAAATCGCTCGACGACGTCATGCGGCTCATGTACCGCAGGTTCCCGTCGACCGGTCCCGGCTACACCGTCGACGACATGCAGGCGGCCGCCTCGGAGGTCGCCGGGCCCGATCTCTCGGGGTTTTTCGAAAAATACGTTCACGGCACCGAACCCCTGATGTGGGAGGAAGCGTTTTCCACTGTGGGGATCCTCCTCACGGCGAAGGATTCGACGGGAAAACCCTGGATCGGGGTCTCGACACGCGAGAGCGGCGGGCGGACCACCGTTTCAACCGTGGTGGACGGGTCGCCCGGACGCGATGCGGGGCTGGACGCAGGGGATGAAATCGTCGCCCTCGACGGCAAAAAATCGAACGGCGATGGCCTAAAAAAAATCGTGTCCGCGAAAAAACCCGGCGACATAATAAAAATCGCCATCTTCCGGGACGACAGGCTCCGCGAGGCCGGCATCGTGGTCCGGGAGTCGCCCGTACCGGATTACCGGACCGAAAAGGTGAGCGAGCCGACGAAACTTCAGAAGAAATCATACGAAAACTGGCTCGGATCGTCGTGGGAATGAAACGCGCTTTAGCTCTCGCGCTGCTGTATCTGCTCGCGGCCGGGCCTGCCCCGTCGCAAAACCGTCAGCCGTATCCGGCCGGTGATGACACGGCCCGGCGGAATGTGTTCATCGTCGTCATCGACGGGATCCGCTTCTCCGAGGCCTTCCCGATGCAGGATTTGAACCTTCCCCATATCTGGAACGACCTCCGGCCGGCCGGCACGATATTCAATAATTTCACCAACGAGGGGGAGACCGTCACCTGCCCGGGGCACGCGGCGTTCCTGACCGGCGAATACGAGGACCTCCCGAACGACGGCTCGAAGAGACCGTCTTTCCCGACTCTGTTCGAATACTTCCGTGCGCAGACAGGTTCACCCCGGTCCTCCTGTTACGACATTCCGGGGAAGAAGAAACTGCACATGCTCGCCTACAGCACCGACAGCGGGTACGGGGAAGAGTACGGAGCCCGGTACCTCTCCCCGGGGAGCGCCACCGACACGGCAACGTGGTCGATTCTCAGCACAATTATGGACGAGGAACACCCGCGCCTGGTGATCGTAAACTTCCCGGGCGTCGACATCGTCGCGCACGATTCCGACTGGACGGGGTACCTGGGCGCGATGCGGACAGCCGACAGCCTCGTGTACCTGCTCTGGATGAAGATCCAGTCGGACGGGTTTTATAAAAACCGCACCGCGATGTTCGTCTCGTCCGACCACGGCCGGCACGACAACGCCCACGGCGGATTCCAGCACCACGGGTGCCCGTGCAGGGGGTGCCGGCACATCATCGGCCTGGGGGTGGGTCCCCGGTTCCGCCCGGGGGCGGTGGTGGACGATCCGGTCCGCCAGACCGACGTCCAGTCCGCGGCCGCCCGCCTTCTGTCAATACACATCCCCGACAGGGGCTTCGTGGACATCCTCACCGACCGCCCCTGAATGCGATCCCGCGGTTTGCGCGCGTCTGCGGGTTGATCGCGGCCCGGCTGCATATCCTCCCGCCTCGGACACCGTACCGGCCGTCGCGGCAGGGATGATTCCGACGGGGGATGTTCGTATATTCATCCCCGTGAGCCGATTTTATTTTTTCGAGCCTCCTGAAAGGCACCCCACCATGGTGAAAACCGTCTTCCTGTTGCTTTTCATTTCGGCCGCGGCGCCCGCGCAGGTGCCCCGGTACAGTGTGGACATGACCCCCGGGGACGCGCACGTGCTTTTCACGCGCGATGTCTTCAGCGATTCGCTCCTCCCCGGCCCGTTCACATCGGGCGACACGACGTGGCCCGAGGCCCAGGTCCGTTTCAAGGGCAGCTCCACCAGGTACTTCGCGAAAAAATCCTACCGGGTGAGGTTTTCCACGTCGAATCTCCATTACGGTTACCGCCAGATCAATTTCAACTCGATGTACACCGACAAGTCCCTGATGAGGGAAAAACTCGCCTGGGACCTTTTCGGCGAACTGGGCACGCTGGCCCCGACGGCCGAACACGCCTTCCTGAATGTGGCGGGCGAGCCAAAGGGGCTCTATGCTCAAATTCCAAAGGTGGACAAATACCTTTTACAGGTCAACGGCAGGCAGGTGGCGCCGATGTATGACGCCAACGATTTCTACACGGCGGCCGACCTCACGGTGCAGCCCGACAGTCTTTTGAAACTCTACTGGGAGAAGGAAATCGGGAGCCCGTCGGATTACACCGACCTCGAAAGCATGATCGCCGCGATCAACTCCCCGCCGGATCCCTCGTTCGCCGACACGCTCAGGGAGTATTTCGACACGACGAGCATCCTGCAGTGGTTTGCCGGGAACACGCTGACGATGATGGGAGATTCCTACAATAAAAACTACCTGCTCTACAGGGA
>DATEDB010000051.1:0-7690 GCA_035286625.1 Bacteroidota bacterium | reverse complement strand
ACGGTTGTCGGCGCGGCTGAGTTCGGTGAGGCGCCGCATATATTTTCGGCCGTTCTTCCTCAGGATGATCCGCAGGTCCTCCGGGAGGTCCAGGAATTTCTTCTGCGACATTACGACGGCACCCGTCGCGTTCGCCAGCGGGAGGTCGAGCATGTATTTCACGCGGGTGAACCATTGCAGTGCGATGGCCGCCAGCGGGGAGGTGTACACCCCGTCGATGAGATTCGTCTGCAGCGATGTCAGCACGTCGGTGATGGTCAGCGGGATCGGGGTGACGCCAAGCGCCCTGAACGCGGCTTCGGCGATGGGGTCGCCTTCCCACATCCACATTTTTGTTTTTGAGAGGTCCTCTTTTTTACGTATCGGGATATTGGTGAAGATATAGACGTCCCCCACCTCGGCCCACCCAAGGGTGATGAAGCCCGATTCCTCCAGGGCCGCCTCGATTTCCGGACCGAATGTACTGTAGACGCAGTCGATTTCGGAGGTGTCGTGAAACAAAAAAGGGGAGTCGAGGATCCTGGCCGACGGCGCGATGACCGTCAGGCCGTTGCCGGTGATCCCGGCGCTCTGGAGCTGGCCCAGCTTGATCTTCCTCAGGACATCCCTCTCGTCTCCCTGCACGCCGCTCGGATAGATCCGGAAGCCCAGCCGGCCCCCGCTCTCGGCCCGGACGGCGGCATCGTATTCCTTCATCACGTTCATCCAGGTGCTCCCCTCGGGGGCGAGCGTCGCGAACTTGATGACGTGCTCCTGGGAGCGGAGTGTGGCCGGCGACAACAACGTGGCCCCCGCCTGGAGGAGTGCGATGAGAGTAAAGAGTGCGGTGTTCAGCCTGCGGATCATGATCGCCGTCGTTCGGGGTCGGTCAGAAAAGTTCGTGTGATTTCGCGCGCAGGAGAATCGCCTTCCGCTTGGCCACGGCGTTCGAGAGCCGCGCCCCGGGGAGGATATCGATGGAGGCGGTGTCGACTGCCGTGAGGAGCGAGCCGAACAGGATGCTGTCCTGCGTCTGGACGGCGTATGTCCGCGCGTAATAGACGTACGTCAGAAGGAATTTTCCGTCCGAGTAGGCGAGCGCCCGGTCGAAATGTTCCCTCGAGGCTTCCGGGCTTCCGCCGAGCATCGCGGGCCTGCTGCCGGCCATGGTCCCGAGGAAAAAATCCGCCCCGCCGTAGAAATATCCCGGGTCGGTGTCCCGGACGAAATTCATCATCGCCTCCACCTTCGGCAGCGCCGCCAGTGCGTCCGGATCGGTCAGGCCGAGGGAGATGTAGCCTCCCCAGGATACCGCGGTCCAGAACACCGTGGGGACGTCCCGCGCGTCCGCCCGCCGAAGGGACTCTTCAACGTCCGCAGACGACCCGTCGAAAGACCGGCGCAGGGATCCCCGCGGATCGAAGAGCCTGAGGCCGTATTCCAGTCCGCGGCGGTAGAATTCGCGGGCCCGGGGTGGATCGCTGTCCTCCACGAAACCCATCGCGTAACTCGAATAGGCGCGGCAGGCCATCATCAGGATGACCCGGTTTCCCGGGTCGGTCCGCAGAACGGCTTCCATAAGCTTCAGGTTGCCGGCGATGCTGGTCGCGGCGAGCCCGAGGTCGGATTCCTCATTGAGCACCTCGAATCCGTTCTCCATGATGCCCGTCAGGGAATCGACGGCGATCTGCTGGAAACATCCCGAAAAACTGAGGGCGGCGGCGATGATCAGGATTGTACGCATGACAGGGTGAATATATAAAATTCCCCGGAAGCGCGAAACACCCCGCCCGGCGTCAGATGTCAGCCCCGAGCGAGAAATAATATTGCGGTGTGGAGAATTGCCGGAGGTTCCAGGCCCAGCCGACATCCATCTTCAGGAGGAAACCGAGGATGACCATCCTGATCCCGTATCCCATTCCGGGAAGGAGGTCGCGGGTCACCACGCCCCCGTCGGCGGAGCTGGTGAAGAGCCTGACATCCCGGCCCCTGGTCCAGGTGGCCCCGGCGTCCAGGAAGAGGGTGCCCGTCAGCGTCTGGAAAAAAACGGGGAGGGGGCCTGCGACGACATAGCCGAGCAGCGGGAAGCGCAGCTCCATGTTGAAGAGCGCGTACTTGGTGCCGTTGCGGGCGTTATAGTTGTATCCCCTGAGTGGTATCCCGGTGGTGAGGAAGAGGTAATCGTCGGCGGTGGTGATGGGGAAGCTGTTGTTCTCGAACCTGTTGTTGATCCAGTTGTCCACGCCGCCCAGGATGAAGCGTTGCGGGTTCCTTCCGAAGCTGCCCCCCCCGGCCAACCGGAGCACGAGGGAATAATAGGGTCCGAGCCTCAGGTACTTCCGGTAATCGCCCGTGATGCTGTAGAACGACGGGGCGTCGGACGAAACCCCGGGGCTGGCCATGGCGGTGATGTTGAACCGTCTGCCGGTGGACGGGGCGATGAGGCCCCAGAGGGACGTGTCCTCGACGTACCCGAGCGTTGGGAGGATGACCGTGCTTTTATCGGAGGGGGCCGACGGGACGTCCAGGTTGTCCCGGCGCACGTTCAGCCACGACAGGCCGAAATCCAGCCGCTGGAATTTCGTCATCGGGTAGAGCCCGAAGAAGTTCACACCGTAGTTGCGGAACCGGTTGAGCGTTTCCAGGCCCGTGGAGGCGTCGCGGAGATAGACCGCCCGGGCGCTGTGAAAGGCCTGGATCCCGTAGTCGATACGCTTCGGGAGATAGAGGTACGCCAGCGCGTAGTCGCTGTTTTTCAGGTCGAACAGGAGATTCGTGATCAGGTAGATCTGGTGGTCCCCGAGCATGTCGCTGAAGGCCATGATCGTCGACCCCTGCACCCCGTAAAAGGTGTTGTAGCCCGCGTTGCCGTAGATGATGTCCGGCGAAAAATTCAGCCGGTACTTGTTGATCCTGTAATTGCCTCCCTTGTCGATGTTGTCGGTGACGGAGGGGAAGGCCGCGCTGTCCGGACCGGCGGGCGTACCGTCCTCGCTGTCGCGTCGGAACACGTAGTTTTTCAGGTTGAGGGCCGGCTCCGTTTCGCTCTTTATCGTGGATTCGGTCGTCGTCCGGAGGACGACCCCCTCGCCCACGGCCACCGTGTCGGGATTTACGCCCGCCGGCATCCTCCGGCCGCCGGTCTTCTGACGGAAGAGTTCGGTCATCTCCAGGCTGTCCAGACCGATGTCCACCTGGAGGGGCATGCGCATCATGAAAATGTCGAACCCGGCGTTGTTGAGTGAGCTGAAGGCCAGTTTTTCTCCGTTCCGGGAGAGGGAGAGCTGGTACACTCCGCTAATGGAGTTGGTCAGCGGCCGTTCCGCACCGGTGGCGAGGTCGCGCAGGTAGATATTGTTGATCCCGTTCCTGTCTGAAATGAACAGAAGGTGCCCTCCGTCCGGCGTCGCCACCGGCGACGATTCGGAACTCGAGGCCAGGTCCGTCAGCCGGTCGATCTTCCCGGTGGCGGGATCGACGCTGTAGAGGTCCGTCTGGCTGTAATCGAAATTCTGCATCCTGAATCCCGCCGGCAGCGAGGCCCCGTCGAGGTACCCCCTCCTGTCGGAGGCGAAATAGACGGACTTCCCGTCGGCCGACCACGAGGGGTCTGAATCGCTGAAGATGTCGTCGGTGAGGTTCACAACCGAGTCGGTCCCGAGGTCGCAGACATAGACGTCCGAGCGGCCGTCGCGGATGCCGATGAAGGCGAGCCTGTCCGACCCGCGCGACGGAGACCAGTCGACGGAGAAAATCCCGTTGAGCCCGAGCTCGAGTTTCTGCTGGTCCCCGGATTCGACGTCGACGAGGATGATCGCGTCGGAGTTCCCGCTTTTCACCGCCAGCGCGAGGCGCTTCGAATCCGGCGACCAGGACATGCCCGGTGTCAACAGGTGAAGCTCCTCGAAATCGGCCGTCTGCTGGCCGCTGATCAGTTTCCGGGTGACGGCCCCGTCGATGGTGTTCATCAGGTAGACGTCGAAGTATTCGCTGCGGTCGGAAATGAAGGCGAGCCGGTTGCCGTCGGGGGAAATCGCGGGACTGGTGTTGTAAAACGAATTCTCCTTCTTGTGATCGGTGAAACGCACGGCGAAATTCGCCGGATCGGTCCGGGTCGCGATGTCCGGCCAGTAGACCACTTTCTGTTCCTTCTCCCATTTTTCGGAGAGCTCCTCCACGTCCATCCCGATGGCCCCCCTGAAGCCCTGGTCAACGTTGTGGGCGCCGCGGATGCGGTTCAGGATCTCTCCGATCTCATCGCTTCCGTACTTGCCGGCGATGTAGTTCCACACGGACTGACCGCCCCGGTAGGCGAAGTATCCGTCCAGCCGCCGGATCGGCGGCAGGTACCCGTGGATGGTCGCGTCCCGCATGAACATGTCTGAATTCGCGTCCCACCCCAGCGCTTCGTATTCGGCGAGGCCCTCGTTGAACCAGAGGGGGAGCCGGAGAGTGATGTTGTTGGCGATGATCGACTGGATGGACCCGCCGTAGAACATGTCGTTGATCACCGCGTGCACGAGCTCGTGGTGGATCACGTGGCGGAATTTCCTGTAATCCCCTTCGAACGGGACGACGACCCGGTTCTTGAACAGTTCGGTGACGCCGCCGATCCCCTCGTCGAGAAACGACGAGATGACATTGGTCTGCTGGAACGTGTTGTGGGAGTTGTAGACGACGAAGGGGATCCGCTGGGTGATCCGGTAGCGGAAGTCCCGGCTGATCGAGGTATAGGCGGACTCGGCGGCGTCGGCGGCGAACGAGGCGAGCCCCTCGTTTCCACGGTCGAAATAGAGATCGAAGTGGGTGGTCTGGATATAATACCAGTCGAAATTGTGGTACTGGATCTTGTTTTTCCCGAACGTGGTCGACTGGGAGTACGCCGCAGAGACGCCCGACAGCACTGCCGCCGCGAGTAGTATGAGCGTGGTGAGAAGAGATTTCACAGAGGCGATGCCGGCGGTTCCTTTCATGTAAATTACAAAACAACGCCGGTATTTGCAACGGTTCCCGCCGGGGATGCGGGATCCCCGGCGGGCGGAACGCGACGGGTCAGGCCGGGGCGACGCCGTCGGCTGAGAGTTCGATGACGGCCGGCAGAGACAGGCTTTCATTCATCGAACCGGATCTGAAACCCTGGAGATCGAGGGTGACGTGATGAAACCCGAGGCCTCGCAGGTGGTCGACGATACGCATCCGGTCCGGGTCGGCGGCGGCCTTCACAATCTCCGCCGGGCCGACCTCGATCCGGGCTGTCTTCTCGTCGTGGTACCGGACCCGGAAATCGGTGAAACCCATCTCCCGGAATAGGTCCTCGGCGGCGTCGATCTTCCGGAGCGCTTCGCCGGTGACCGGCATCCCGTATGGAAACCGCGAGGAGAGGCACGCGAAGGAGCCCTTCCGCCAGGTGGGGAGTCCGAGTTCGCGGGAGAGCTCGCGAACCTCCGCCTTGCACAGCCCCGCCTCAAGCAGGGGGGAGCGGACGTTCTGTTCGCTTCCCGCCTTCCTCCCCGGCCGGAAATCGCGCATATCGTCGGTGATCGCCCCGTCGGCAATCCACGGGATCCCCCTCTCGGCGGCGATCCCGCGCAGTTTCCCGAAGAGTTCGGTCTTGCAGTAATAACACCGGTCGACGGGGTTCTCCCGGAACTTCAGCACGTCGGTCTCTTCGGTGGTCACCTCGATCCAGCGGACGTCCAGCTCGAGCGCGACGCGGACGGCCTCTTCATATTCCCTCGAGGGGTACGTGGCGGACCGGCCGATGACGGCGAGCGCCCCGTCGCCGAGGACGTCGCGGGCGACCTTGACCAATAGGGTGCTGTCGACGCCGCCGGAGTAGCCGATGACGACTCCCCCCAGCTCCCGGAGGATTTCGGAGA
This sequence comes from Bacteroidota bacterium, assembly GCA_035286625.1. Classification (GTDB taxonomy): domain Bacteria; phylum Bacteroidota; class Ignavibacteria; order UBA10030; family SZUA-254; genus SZUA-254. Next base: position 1,832 of record DATEDB010000051.1, on the reverse strand, counting down.
GCCTCTCGTATTTATCCCGGAGCTCCGCCGCAGGCATGAAGATTATTTATTGAGGATGTGCGTGAGGTCGTTCAGGGACCTGACGCCGGGGAATTCCTTCTCGAAGACTTCCTTTTTCTTGGGGTCGAGATGGAACGACGTCTTGAGCGATTCGAGTGCGTCCAGCGTCTTGCGCATCAGGAAGAGGACCTTGGCCCTGCTGTAGTAGGGATCCGACCAGCGCGGTTCGAGTTCGATGCACTTGTTGAAGGCTTTCAGCGCCTCCTTGAAGTAGCCGTACTCGAGCAACGTCTCGCCCAGGTCGAACCACGCCTCGATGTTCTTTGGGTCGAAACGCACGGCCATGCGGTAGCTGTGGAGGGCTTCCTTCCATTTCCCGAGGTTGTAGGCCGCGTCGGCCCGGGCGTACCAGAGCTCCGGGTAATCGCGGCAGAGTGTGAGGGCCTTGTTGAAGTCGGTGTAGGCTTTTTTAAACTGCTCCAGGGAATCGTAACAGCTGCCCCGGCCGAAATAGGATTCGTAGTGCCGCGGATCGTGGCGGATCGCCTGGGTGAAGCATTTGATGGCCTCCCTGAACAACCCCAGCTCCTCGTAGGCGTTCCCGAGATTGTGCCAGGCCGGAACGTCGCGTTCATCAATTTTAAGCGTGCGCCTGTAGCATTCCACCGCGTCGTAAAGCCGTCCCAGGTTCGCCAGGGCGTTTCCGCGGTTGTACCATCCTGCAGGGAAGTCCTCCTTCAGGGCGAGGGTGTAGTCGTAACTCTCGATGGACCGGACGTACTCTCCCATCCTGTTGAGGATGATTCCCCGGTTGTACCAGGCGTTGGGGTTGAACGGATCGACCTCGAGGTATTTTTCGTAACACTCGAGGGCCTCGGGCAGCCGGTCGGTGGAGTCGTAGCAGAACCCCAGCTCGTACCAGACGTCCTTCTGAGCGGGGTCGCGGTCGATCATTCCCTTCAGGAGGATGAGGGCCTGGTCGTACTGTTCGAGCTTCTCCAGTGTGAGCGCCTTGCTGAAGATGGCCTCGTCGTTCGTCGAGTCGGCCGAGAGGACCTCGTCGAAGCACCCCACCGCCTCCTGGCACCGGTTCAGGTTGTCCAGTGTGATCCCGCGGTTGATGAGCAGTTCCTGGTCCGCCGGATTAAGGGCGAGCGCCTTGTCGAGGCAGTCCAGGGCCTCCTCGTAGCGCTGGAGGTGATTGAGGATGATCCCTTTTTTCTGCCACGCGTCGGCGCTGTAAGTGGCCTGTTCGAGGAGCATGTTGATGAAGGGGAGCGCGTCCTTGTACCGCTCGGCCTCGCAGTAGTAGTTGACAATCTCCTCAAGGGCATCGGCGGTCGAACTTCCCGTGGCCCCCTGCTTCAACCGTTCGATCAGTCTGCGGACCTCGCTTTCGGCATCCTTCGGGCTCTGTCCGGATCCCGCCGCGTCGTCGTCTGTGTTCTCGAAGTCGAAGTTCTTCATCCCGTCCTGAATGATATGGGTGGGAAGATTTTCATTCCTCATAAAATATAAGGAAATTTAAAAACGGAAGTCAAGTGAAACATGGGGAAAATGATTGTAATTCATTGTTTTTTGTCATCAAATCGCGTATATTAAAACCCTCTGACAATAAAGTGATCCAGGAACGTATCGATACCCTCCGCAGGCGAATCGCCGGTGCTTGTCTGCGCGCCGGCAGAGAACCCTCGGAAGTCACGCTGATCGCCGTCTCAAAAACTTTCGGGACGGAAGACATCGCGGAGGCGCGACGGGAGGGAATCGCCGATTTCGGGGAAAATTATATACAGGAACTCCGGGAGAAACGGGAGGTCCTGGGTTCGTCGGAT
>DATEDB010000050.1:0-4588 GCA_035286625.1 Bacteroidota bacterium | reverse complement strand
CCGTCGGGACACAAAATGCCGAAGCCCGACCTGCTCCTCTGCACCTACTGCGGGTGCACGACGTTCATCAAATGGTTCGAGGCCCTCGCGCATTTCTACGACGTCCCGCTGGTGATGCTCGACGTGCCCTATCTCCGGTCGGGGGAGATCGAGGACCCGGACCGCGCCTATATCGTTTCCCAGCTGAAGGAGCTGATACCGCTCTGCGAGAAGATCACGGGAAAGAAATATGACCACGACAGGCTAAAGCAGATCATGAAACACTCCGTGGAGGCGGAGGATCTCTGGGTGCAGATCCTTCACAGCGCCAAACACCGTCCGTCTCCGTTCGATTCCTATTTCGAGGCGGTCTTTTTCATGGCGCCGATCTACGTTCTGCGGGGACTCCCCGAATGTGCCGATTACTACGCCGAGGCGATGAAGGAGATCGCCGAGAGGATAGAGCACGGGGTGGGACCGATCCCCGAGGAGAAGTTCCGCGTCGTGATCGAGGGTCCCCCGCCCTGGCCGCACTTCCGCGCGTTCTGGGAGATGCTGAAGAAATGGGGCGTCTGCGCGGTCGCGTCGAGTTACTCGAAAGTCGGGGGTTTCTGGGACCACGGGTTCAGGCACGACCCTGCGCGTCCGCTCGAAAGCGTGGCCGAATACTGCCTGACCTGCTACACCAACCTGAGCCTACCGATGAGGACGGAACTCCTCCGCAGCTACGTCGAGGAGTATTCCGCGGACGCCATCCTCATCCACTCGGTGAAGTCGTGCAGGTCGTTTTCGGTGGGGCAGGCGGACATGAGGGACCAGTTCACGAGAATATGGGATATCCCCACGCTCCTGGTCGAAAGCGACCTGGCCGATCCGCGGTATTTCCAGGCGGCCCAGCTGCGCAACAGGATAGACGCGTTCTTCGAGTCCCTCGAGCACAAACGACTTGTCAGCGCGTCATGACAAATCCGGCCGTCAGGATCATAACTATGACGTTCATTATCTTCTGCATTTTCTGCGCGAAAGGACTGACTGAGCGATGCTTGTAGCCGGCGTGGACGTAGGTTCAACCCAGACCAAAGCGGTCATTCTCAACGAGAATTTCGAGATCGTTTCCAGGGCGATTCTCAACACGGGCGCGAACGTCGTGAAGGCCGCCGAGAAGGCGTTCCAGGCGGCACGGAGCGCGGCGAAACTGGAGGAGTGGGAAATCACCTCTATCGCCGGCACCGGGTACGGCCGGTACAAGGTCCATTTCGGGAACATCCAGATCACCGAGATCTCCTGCCACGCGCGCGGGGCGAATTTTATTTTTCCCGGGACACGCACCATTCTCGACATCGGCGGGCAGGACACGAAGGGTATCCGTATCAACGATAAGGGTGAGGTGGCGGACTTCTGTATGAACGACAAGTGCGCCGCCGGAACGGGGCGATTCCTCGCGGCGGCGGCGGACGTCATGAGCATTCAGCTGGACGACCTAGGGGACGTGGCGCTCAGGTCGACCAACCCCCTGCGCATCACAAACGTGTGCACGGTCTTTGTCGAGACGGAAATCATGAACCACCTCTCGAGGGGAAAAAAGGGGGAGGACATCCTCGCCGGCGTTCACCAGTCGATCGCGGGGCGTTCGGTGAGCCTGCTCCGCCGGGTCGGCGTCACCCCGGAGATCACGTTCACCGGCGGTGTCTCGAGAAACATCGGCATGGTGAAGGCGCTGGAGGAAAAACTCGGAGCGCCGATCAACGTCTGCGCCGACTCCCAGTACATTGGGGCGATCGGAGCGGCCCTCTTCGCCCTGGACCGCGCCAGGGCGCATCACGACGGCCAGTCGGCCGAAACACACGATGTGAAGGAGGTGAAACGGTGAAGCCGGGAAACGCCGGGGTGATCGCCGGTGTCGACCTGGGGACCCGGATGACCAAATGCGTTCTGTACGACCCGGACACGGACAGAATCCTCTCCCGGTCCACCGACTACTCCGGGCACGACCTGGCCGGGGCGGCGGAAAAAGGCATAGAGGCTGTCTGCCGGAAGGCGGGCATCTCCCGCGACCGGGTGTTCTACGTCGTCTCCACCGGATACGGGAGGTACCAGGCCCCGATGCGGCAGACGCAGATCACCGATATCTCCTGCCACGGCATGGGGGCGCGTTATCTCTTTCCCGGGACGACTTGTGTCCTCGACGTGGGGGCGCAGAACGCCAAGGCGATCCGCATCGATGAATGCGGCCGCGTCGTGAAGTTCCGGATGAACGACAAATGCGCTTCAGGGGCGGGAAGGTTCCTGGAGCGCATTTCGAAGAGCCTCGAACTCGAACTCGAAGAAATCGGCGAGCTCTCCCTGAGATCGAAGGATCCCCAGCCGATCAGTTCAATCTGCGCGGTACTCGCCGAATCGGAAGTCATCAACCTTGTGACCGCCGGGTACCCGGTGGAAGATATCGTCATGGGCGCCCACCTGTCGATTTCGGACAGGATCGTCGCCATGCTTCGTCAGATCGGTGTCGACGGAGAGGTATCGTTGACGGGCGGGATCACCCGGAACGCCGGGATGGTGAAGGCCCTGGAACAGAAGGTGGGGAAGAAGATGAACGTCTGCGACGATTCGGAATATGCCGGGGCGATCGGGGCGTGCCTGCTCGCCCGGCGCAGGCTGAAGAAACTCGAACAGCAGAAAGAGATGGCAGCGCGAGTCTGAGGAGGGCGGTGTCTGCCGGTTGACAGGTTGATGAATCAGCATCTCTGGACAGGATCATGAAAGCAGCCATATTTCGGGAACCGCACAAACCGCTGGTCGTCGAAGAGGTCCCGCAACCGCAGATCGGGCCCGGCGAGGTGCTGGTGAAGGTCGCCGCGTGCGGGGTCTGCCACACCGACCTCCATTACATCGACCACGGCGTGCCGACTTTCAAAAAACCCCCGCTCATCCTGGGGCACGAAGCCTCCGGGACGGTCGCCGGGGTCGGCGCCGGGGTGAAGCAGTTCAGGGAGGGAGACCAGGTGCTCCTTCCGGCGGTCTACAGTTGCGGGTACTGCGATTTCTGCAGGACGGGCCGGGAAAACATCTGCCAGTCGATGATGATGTTCGGGAACAACGTGGACGGCGCCTATGCCGAGTTCGTCGCGGCCCCGGCGAAGGACATCTTCCACCTGCCGAAGGAAATCCCGCTGAAGGAGGGCTCGATCATCGCCGACGCGATCTCCACTCCCTACCATGCGGTGAAGAACAGGGCGGAGGTGAAGGCGGGCGATTACGTTGTCGTGTTCGGGTGCGGCGGCGTCGGGATGAACGTCGTGCAGGTGGCGGCCGCGGTCGGCGGCCTGGTCATCGCCGTCGACATCTCGGATAAAAAACTCGAGTTCGCGCGCGCGTTCGGGGCCATCGCAACCGTGAACCCGGGCAAGGTGGAAAATACCGGAAAGGAAATTAAAAAACTCACCGGCGGCGGCGCCGACATCGCCATCGAAGCGATCGGAAACCCCGCAACGATCCGGGCGGCGTTCGCGGCCCTCCGGAAGGGGGGGCGCCTGGTGATCGTGGGATACAGCGCGGACGACATCACACTGAGCGCGGCGAAGATCATGTATTTCGAGATGGAAATCCGAGGCTCGCTCGGTTGCCGGCCGGTCGACTACCCCAGGCTGATCGAACTCTGCAGGCTGAAAAAAATCAAGGTGGCCGAGCAGGTCACGCACCGGTTCCCGCTCGGGAAGATCAACGATGCTTTCGACCTTCTCCGGAGCCGTGACGAGTCGGTGCTCCGGTCGATCGTGATACCCTGAACTCCATACCGGACGTAGGACAATGATCGATTACACTCTGACAGAAGAACAGAAAATGCTGCGGGACGTGGCCCGGAGGTTCACCGACGAGGTCGTCCGCCCGCGCGCCGCCGAGATCGACCGGACGGAAGAGGCCCCCATGGACATCATCCGGAAGGCGGCTGAACTCGGCTTCCTGGGGGTGGTCTTCCCTGAAAAATACGGCGGTTCCGGCCTGGGAGAAACAGGGTACTGCCTCATGCTGGAGGAAATCTCGCGCGGGTGCAATTCCACCGCCGTCACCATCGGCGGCCACGAAAGCCTCGGCGCGATGGCGATCTACCTGGCCGGATCGGAGCAGCAGAAGGAAAAGTACCTCCGGCCCCTGGCCGAAGGACGGAAGCTCGCGACCTATGCCCTCACCGAGCCGGGTGCGGGCTCCGACGCCGGTTCGATCAGGACCCTCGCCCGCAAAAACGGTTCCGGGTACGTCGTCAACGGCAATAAGACCTTTATCACCAACGGGAACATCGCCGATGTCATCGTCCTGTTCGCCGTGACCGACCCGGACAGGGGGGTGCACGGCGGGATCACCGCATTCATCCTCGAGAAGGACTACCCGGGATTCCGCGCCGGCAAACCGGAAAAGAAGATGGGCATCAGGGGATCCCACACCACGGACCTGTTCTTCGAAGACGTGGCGGTCCCCGGGGAGAACGTTCTCGGGCCGCCGGGCGACGGATTCAAGGTGGCGATGAACACGCTAGACGTGGCCCGCGTGAGCCTCGCCTCGCAGTGCCTCGGTTCGGCGAAGGAACTGCTCAACCTGAGCATCAAACACGCGA
>DATEDB010000049.1:0-3321 GCA_035286625.1 Bacteroidota bacterium | reverse complement strand
CGCCGGGCCGGGGCTGGCCATGTGCACGGCGGTCTTTTTCTCTGACCTGGCGCCGCTGCTCATCGCGCTCGACGCCGTGGTCGAAATCAGAAGCCGGGCGGGGGCGCGGACGATTCCGCTGGCGGAACTCTACAGTACCGACGGCGGCGCGCATCTCGCCTTCGGGAATGACGAGATTATGACCGCGGTGCTCGTTCCCGGACCGGGCAAAGACGTGCGCTTTTGCCACATGAAGTTCAGCCTCCGCGGCGCGATTGATTTCCCCGTCGCAAATGTGGGGGTCAGGGTCGGGATCGATCCCTCCGGCGCGTGTACCGGGGCGAAGGTGGTCGTCGGTGCGGTCCAGACCTGCCCGGCGGAAATCCGCGGGGCGGGAGAGATACTCAAGGGAGCTGCACCCGGTCCCGACGCCATCGAAGAAGCGGCCAGGGCCGCCTCCGCCGGAGTGAACCCCTTCCCCAACGCCTACGAGTCGATCGGGTACAGGAAGAAGATCGTCGGGGTCCTCGTCCGGCGGGCCCTGAAGGAACTGCTCTCCCCGGACCGGCATGATTGACGCGGTTATACTAGCCGCCGGCGCGTCGGCCAGGATGGGACGGGACAAAGCCCTGCTCACACTGGAGGGATCCACGTTTATCCGCAGAATCATCCGGCTCTACACGGGCGCTCCGGTCGGGGGAATCGTCGTCGTCCTGGGTCCGGACTCCGGGAAGGTCCAAAATGAAATTTCCGCGGAGGACGTGGTCGTCGTGGAAAACCTCAACGCCGAAGGAGGCCAGATTTCATCACTTATTGTCGGCATCGAGTCGCTCGAAAATTCCGGTTCGGACGGAATTCTCGTTCACCCCGTCGATCATCCGATGGTCTCCCCGGCGACGATCCCCGCCCTGGTGAACGCCGCGTCGGCGAACGCCGGGAGAATCATACTTCCGGTCTGTGGAGGCCGAAGGGGGCACCCCGTGCTCTTTCCGGCGTCGATGTTTCAGGAATTGAAGGATGCCCCCGTCGACACGGGGGCCCGGGCGGTCGTACGGGCCCACGCTCCGGACATCCTCGAAGTGCGGACTGACGACCGGGGAATACTGATCAATATCGACACCGAAGAAGAGTATGAGCGTATTCAGCGAAATCTGCGCGGGCCTTCGTGAGGGACGGGGCGCCTCCCTGGCGACGATCATCCGCGTCTCCGGTCCTGCGCCCGCTCCCCTCCACTCCAAAATGTTGGTGTGGGGGGAACCGGGGTTCGGGATCAGCGGGACGGTAGGCGGCGGGTGTCTCGACGCGTCGGTGATCCGGCTTCTGAAAGGAAGGGAGACCGGGGATGGACGCGGCACCGGGAGGCCATGTATCGAGAAATTCGCGCTGGACGACGAGCTGGGGGAGACGGCGATGACCTGTGGCGGGAAAGTCGAAGTCCTGCTGGAGGCGCTTACTCCCGACATGCTTCCGGTCTTCGAAAAGATCGAATCGCGCCTGCAGGAAGGGGCCGACTGCGTGCTGGCCACGCGTCTCGGGGGAAGCGGGGAAGGCAGGGCAAGCGGGGGGAGAGCGGGGCGCGGGAAATTTCTGATCGACCCGGAGGTCAACACTTCCGAACAGGGTCACCCGGAGCAGTTGCCCTTCGGAAGACCCGGGCAGGCCGCACTGCCCGGTCCGCTGGACACCATCCGGCGCTTTCAGGCCGGCGCCGACACCTACCTTCTCGAATTCCTCGAAGCCCCGCCGCGGCTCATCGTCTTCGGGGGAGGACACCTCGGCAAGGCCGTCACCGATTTCGCCGCTCCTTCGGGGTTCCTTGTCACCGTCGTTGACGATCGACCGGAATTCACCGGTAATGATCGGTACCCGGATGGGACGCAGACCCTGTGCCGCAGGTTCGATCTGATATGGAGTGACCTGCAGTTTACGGACCGGACATTTGTCGTGATCGCCACGAGAGGCCATAAACACGACGAGATGATACTCGAAAATTGCCTCCGGTGTCACCCGCGCTATCTCGGGATGATCGGGAGCAGGAGAAAAGTGCATCTGACCTTCAGGAGCCTTCAGGCGAAAGGCATCAGTGCCGATCGACTGAGTTCCGTTCACGCGCCGATCGGATTGAAAATCGGGGCCCTCACTCCGGAAGAGATCGGCATCAGCATCGTCGCGGAGATGATCGCCGTGCGACGCTCCCCGACCGGCCGTTGAACGGAGTGTGAATCGATCCGATGCGCATCTTGACGACCTGAGGGGAAATCGATGTTTTATTCCCGTTAGTCTCCCGCATAGATCGTGATGCAAGTCTGTGTGATTGCGATAATGGATCCCGGTGTCACCCATGGAAAAAAGGCGTCAGAAATTGATCACCCGCCCTGGTGGGGGCCGGTCGAAAGACGGTCGCCCTCCCCGTGATCCTCGCGGGGCTCGACGAGATGATCGGGCTGCAGATGGCCCGCACATTCGCAAGGCGCGGGATCGAGGTGATCGGGATCGCGAAGAGACCGGATCAGTACGGCTGCGCCACACGGTACGTGAAACGCCAGATTGTCGCGAATACCTACGGCGACGAAGTGATCCCCGCGCTGGTGGAGCTGGGAAAATCCCTCGAGCGGAAGGCGGTCCTGATCCCCTGCATCGATGAGACGGTGCTGCGGGTCTCCAGGAACCGCGCCCTCCTGGATCCGTACTTCATGTACGCCCTCCCGGAACCGGACGTGGTCGAGATGCTGACCGACAAAGCCACCTTCTTCCGTTTCGCCCGGAAAGAGAACCTGCCCATTCCAAAAACTTTCCTGATTTCCTCCAAAGATGAGGCCCGGGCCGCCGCCTCCGACATCCGGTATCCCTGCATCCTCAAACCGGCGCTGAAGACCCCTAAATGGTGGTCCACGTTTTTCCAGAAGGCGCTCATGATGAAGGACGCGCGGGAGTTCATGTCCGCGTATGAGAAAATGGAACCCTTCATCGAACTGCTCATCGCGCAGGAATGGATCCGCGGAGGGGAGGGGGCCCTGTATTCTTCGAATTGCTATTACGATAAAAACGGGAAACCGCTGGTCACCTTCATCGCCCGGAAAATCAGGCAATGGCCGCCGATGACGGGAGTCGCCAGTCTCTCTGAAGAGTGCCGGGACGATACGGTCCTCGCTCTGAGCAACCTGATTTTCGGCAAAGTCCCGTACCATGGATTCGGATACCTGGAAGTAAAAAAGGATGAAGCGACGGGCGAATACCTGATGATAGAAACCAACATCGCGCGCCCGACTGGCAGGTCATCGCTGGCCGAGGGCTGCGGCGTCGAGCTTCACTATACGATGTATTGCGACGTGGTCGGCCTGC
>DATEDB010000048.1:0-2092 GCA_035286625.1 Bacteroidota bacterium | reverse complement strand
TAAAATGATAAGATTCTTCATATTCGGCTCGATCGCACTCATCGTCCTGTGCCCTGAGGCGGTGCGCACCCAAACCGTCATCCAGCCCAGGTACACGTTCGACCAGGGTGGGGGGAAGGGGGCCGGCGGCGCGCTTACAGTCCGGCAGTCGATCGGCCAGCCATTCGTTCAGAAGGGTGCGGGGACGGACCATGCCCTGGCGGGCGGGTTTCTCGCTCCGGCCGCCGGGAGCGGGGCTTCCCTTGTCGTCACGGCGCTCACGGTCTCGGGCGGATGGAACATGATTTCCCTTCCGCTCAATTCCCCGGATCCCCGGAAATCGGCACTCTTTCCCACGGCGATTTCAAATGCTTTCATGTTCACGACGATGTACGTATCGCAGGAAACGTTGAAGGCGGGTGTCGGGTACTGGGTGAAATTCAGGGGAGCAGAGGAGGTGGGGATGTCGGGCTATCTCCGGCCGAATGATACCATCGCCGTACATCAGGGATGGAACCTGATCGGTACGGTCAGCGGCGCGCTCACCCCCGCGTCTGTCGGATCGGTGCCGGGGGGACTTGTGGTGTCCAACTTTTTCGCGTTCGAGGGCCTGTATGTGGTAACGGACAGCCTCCGTCCCGGGAAGGGATACTGGGTGAAGGCGTCGGCCGACGGTGTGCTCATCCTCTCCTCGTCCCCCGTGCCGGTTCCCGCGGTGAACCGGGTGCGCGTCGTACCTGACGAAGAGCTGCCGCCGGAACCCCCCGTGAGCCCGGATGCGGGTGGGGGCGGGGAGCTTCCCGGGGCCTTCGTCCTGCATCAGAATTATCCCAACCCGTTCAACCCGGTGACGGTCATCCGCTTCGATCTGCCTGAAAACACACACGTCCTTCTCCGGTTATATAATATACTCGGTGAGGAAGTGGCAACGCTCATCGATGCCGAACAGGAGGCGGGCTTCCGGTCGGTGCGGTTGGACGCTTCGGGTCTTCCGAGCGGCGTGTACTTTTACCGGCTGAGGGCGGGTTCATTCAGCTCGGTCAGGAAACTGATGATCATGAAATAGCCCCCGATGTCGGTCTCACGGCGCCCCGCCGGGGATTCAGTCGCGGGCCGGTAATTCCAGAATCCGGGCGGAGCAGTCCGGACAGGGGAGCGCCTTCTTCAAATCAATTTCTTCCACATACGTCGACGACCGCATCACGCATTCGAACTGGCGGCAGTGATACAGCCCGAAGGTGTGGCCGAGTTCGTGGATCAGTTCTTTCTCGATTCGCTCCAGGAGGAGATCGTGGTTGCGGGGAAGGCCGTAATACTGGTTGGAGAGACGGTGCGTTGAGACGATGGCCGACGGTCCTTCGAACTGCGCCTCCCCGAACACAAATGTCAGCACGGGAATGAAGAGGTCGACGTCCACCAGGCCGATCTGTTTCGGGTCCCCGGTCCCCGTCACGGGGTGAAGAGCGGCGAGCAGCAATGTCGAATTGTACTGACCCCTCGCGCTGTCATGGGCCTGACGAAGCTCGAATTCGGTCCGGACACTCCGAACGGGAGATCCGTAAATGCCTCTGATATTCACGGCGATCGCCTCCAGCTCCGGGGGTCGGACAAGGGAGGACCCGTTCAGGATGGTGATAGTCGCGCTCACTCGGGTCTTGGAATGGCATACTTTTCGATTTTATTGTACAGTGTCGCGCGGTCGATCTGCAGGACCTCCGCCGACCGGCTGATATTCCATTTGTTTTCCCAGAGGACCTCCCGGATGTATTCCTTCTCCAGGGCGGCCAGCGACCCCCCCGGGGGTGTCCGACCCCTGTCTTTTAGATGAATGGGCAGCTCCTCCGGGAGAATGGAGGAGGTCTTCCCGACCACCATCGCCCGTTCGATGGCGTTTTCCAGTTCGCGCACGTTCCCGGGCCAGTCGTAACTGATCAGCAGGTCCATGGCCTCGGGCGAAATGGAGTGGATCTCCTTTCCCATGCCCCGCGCGCATTTTCTGACGAAATAATCGGCGATGGCCGGGATGTCGGATTTCCTCTCCCTCAGGGGCGGCACGAGGATGCTGAAGACGTTCAGCCGGTAGTAGAGGTCCTCGCGGAACGAGCCGTCGGAG
>DATEDB010000047.1:0-2275 GCA_035286625.1 Bacteroidota bacterium | reverse complement strand
TTCAGGTACACCACCACGATCCCCCTCACCTTCTCGGCCTCGGAGAGCTCCACCAGCAGACGTTCGGCCCTCCTGCAGACGCTGCGGGCGAGGTGTGCCGCCGCCGCCGCCGGTTTCCCGCCCGGGAGGATGAAATGCCTGAGAGTCTCGAGCCCGGCGTCCATTGCGTCGATGGCCGTTTCGAGGTCCCGGACGTCGGTTTCCCCCACCGGGCCGTACTTCGCGTCAGCGGTGGCATCTTCGGAGGCCAGTTCCGCCCCTATCCTGAACAGATCCGACTGGACCCTCGCAAGGAACGCGTCGGTCCCGGGACCGGCGCCGAGAGACCGGCAGAGGCCCACGAAGCTGTTCAGTTCGTCGACCGTGCCGTACGTGCCGATCCGCAGGGCGCTCTTCGAGACCTTCTTCCCCCCCAGCAGGGAGGTTTTCCCTCCGTCTCCCGCCCTGGTGTAAATTTTCATCGCACGATCCGCGTCCTTCCGGTCACCGCCCCCCCCGCCGTTGTTTATAGAACCGCGGCAGCTCGTTGTAGAAGTGCGCGACGGTTCGGATGCCACCGAAGAAATTGTTGAGATTGATAAACTCGTCCGGGGCGTGGGCGTTCTCATCCGGAAGGCCGAAGCCCAGCAACACCGTCTCGAGGCCGAGGATCTCCTTGAACTGCACCACGATCGGGATCGAACCCCCCTCGCGCTGGTAGAGCACCCTTTTGCCGAAGCCCTTCTCCAGGGCCCGGACGGCCGCGCGGACCCCGGGGCTCCCGAGCGGCGTGATGGCGGCCTCGCCCCCGTGCAGGTAGCTGATTTTGACGGTGCAGGTCTTCGGCGCGATTTTTTTGATATACGACGTAAACTGCCCGGCGACCTCGGCGGCCTTCTGATCGGGCACCAGCCGCATCGAGATTTTTGCCGACGCCTTCGACGGCAGGACCGTCTTGGCGCCCTTGCCGGTGAACCCCCCCCAGACGCCGTTGCACTCGAGGGTGGGACGGGCCCAGAGCCGTTCCAGCGTGGTGAAACCGGTTTCGCCGTGGAGCGCCTTCACCCCGAGCTCGCGAGCGTACTTCCGGTCGTTCCACGGCAGTTTTCTGAACGACGACCTCTCTTTTGCCGTCAGTTTCCTGACTTTCCTGTAGAACCCGGGGACCGTCACGCGCCCCTTCCCGTCGTGCAGCTTCGCGATGATCTCGGCGAGGGCCTGGACCGGATTGTGGACCGATCCTCCGAATGACCCCGAGTGGAGGTCCTTGTTGGGGCCGGTGAGATCGATCTGCATGTACGACAGACCCCTGAGGCCGTAGCAGAGCGACGGGACGCCGCGGGCGAACATCGACGTATCGGAGATGACCACGACGTCCGCGCGCAGAAGCTTCTTGTGCGATTTGACGAATCCGCCCAGGTGTTCGCTTCCGATTTCCTCCTCACCCTCGAGGATCATTTTCAGGTTGACCGGGAGCTTTCCCCGAATTTTCAGGAACGCCTCGATCCCCTTCAGGTGGATCAGCACCTGCCCCTTGTCGTCTGCGGTCCCCCTGGCATAGATGTTTCCCTTCCGGATCGTCGCCCTGAACGGCGGCGAGGTCCAGAGGTTCAGCGGGTCGACGGGCTGGACGTCGTAGTGCCCGTAGAGGAGCACCGTGGGAGCGCCGGGCGCGCCCAACCACTCGGCGTAGACGATCGGGTGACCTTTCGTCGGAAAAATCTTCACGCCCCGCATCCCGATGGATTTGAGGTGCGCCGACAGCCAGCCGGCGCAGCGACGGATATCCTTGCGGTGCGCCGGGTCGGTGCTGACGCTCGGGATGACGATGAGATCTTTCAGTTCCGAGAGATAACGGTTCCTGTTCTGCCGGAAAAACCGGAGGATGTCCTTCATGAATTGACCTGGTTGGAGGATAAAAAACTTCGTGGATTCGGGAGAAATATAGCAAAGACACGCAGGAGTTGCAAGGCGAACCCCGGCCCGGCACGCGCGGACGGGGTTCCGGAAGGGGAGGCCGGGGTTGTGAATAGGCCCGATTTTTGGTATCTTCGAAGAGAAATTTATCTCCCCAAATGCATTTCGTCACCCGAACCCTCGAAATAGTCCTCCCCGTCCTGTATTTCGTCACCGTCTGGGTTTACGGCAAGGCGTTCTTCTCGGCCGACCTGCCATCCACCCGCGCGCGCCGCTCGTTCCTGTTCGCCACGATCTGCACGCACCTGGGCTACGTCGTCCTCCGGACGGTTTTCCTCGGGCATTTCCCGATCACCTCCTTTTACGAAATCCTCTCTGT
>DATEDB010000046.1:0-2100 GCA_035286625.1 Bacteroidota bacterium | reverse complement strand
TGTTCTGCGAAAAGGGATATTTTACGCCGGCCGAGAGCAGGGCGATACTGAACCAGGGAAAACATTTCAACCTCGCCCCCAAAATCCACGCGGAGGAACTCAGCGCGACGGGCGGAGCTGAGATCGCGGCGGCGGTGGGAGCGGTTTCGGCCGACCACCTGGAACACGTCAGTGAGGCTGGAATCACCGCGCTGGCCGGGACGGACACGGTGGCGACCCTCCTGCCCGGGGTCTCTTTTTTCCTGAACCACCCGTACGCGCCCGCCCGGCAGCTCATCGACGCGGGATCGGCGGTGGCCATCGCATCGGATTTCAACCCGGGATCGTGCATGGCGTACAACATGCAGCTCATGATGACGATCGCGTGCACGCAGATGGCCATGACGCCGGAGGAAGCACTCACCGCCGCCACCCTCAACGGCGCCGCGGCGCTGAAGATATCCGGCCAGGTGGGAAGCATCGAACCGGGGAAGAAGGCCGACCTCTGCGTCATGAACGCACCCCACTACACGACGCTGGCCTACCATTTCGGAACGAACCACCTCGAGAAGGTGGTGAAAAAAGGCGTGATCCTGGAATTCTGAAAACATCTCGACCTGGAACATGGAAACCATCGTAGAGTGCGTGCCGAATTTCAGCGAGGGAAAAGACCCCGCGGTGATCGGGGCCATCGCCGGGGCGGTCACACGGGTGACCGGGGTGACGCTCCTCGGCGTCGAGCCGGACACCGATTACAACCGCTCGGTCGTGACCTTCGTCGGACCTCCCGAAGGGGTGAAAGAAGCGGCCTTCGGCGCGACCAGGGTCGCGTCCGAACTGATCGACATGAGATCACACAAAGGAGAACACCCGCGTCTCGGCGCGACGGACGTGGTCCCTTTCGTGCCCGTCTCGGGGATAGACACCGCCGGGTGTGTGAAACTGGCCAACGAGTACGGCTGTCGTGTCGCGGCCGAACTGGGGATCCCCGTATACCTCTACGAAGAAGCGGCCCGCTCCCCCGAACGGCAGAACCTCTCCAACATCCGCAGGGGGGAATATGAAGGCCTGAGAGACAAACTGAAAGACCCCGCGTGGAAGCCCGACTACGGCGAGGCTAAATTTAATCCAAGAAGCGGGGCGACAGTCACCGGCGCGAGGTTTTTCCTGATCGCCTACAATGTCAACCTCGACACAAACGACAAGCAGGTCGCGCACGAGATCGCGCTGCGCATACGCGAGAGCGGCCGCACAATAAAGAACCCGGCGGGAGTGAGCACCCGCATCCCCGGGACATTGAAATCGGTGAAGGCGATGGGGGTGCACCTCGAACGGTCAGACATCGCACAGATCTCCATCAACCTCACAAATTACGCCGTGACCCCCCCTCACGCCGCCTTCGAGGAAGTGAAGAGGGAGGCGAAAACCCTCGGCGCGAACGTCACCGGCAGCGAAGTGGTGGGACTCATCCCAAAAGAAGCCCTCCTGATGGCCGGAAGATACTACTCCCCCGCCGGAAGCGCGCTGCCGGAGGCGGACCTCATCGCCACCGCGGTGGAGCGGCTCGGCCTCAGCGGTCTCGATCCCTTCGAACCCTCAAAAAAAGTGATAGAATTCATGATCCGCGACAGTATGAATAACACCAGGTAAAGATGCGCCCATGAATCTGCCGAATAAAACACTCGCGTCATTCCTGGACGACCTCGCCTCGGCTTCTCCCGCCCCCGGCGGGGGCAGCGTGGCGGCGTTTGCAGGCGCCCTCGGCTCGGCGCTGGCGGCGATGGTCTGCCGCCTCACCATCGGGAAGAAGAAATACGCCGAAGTGGGGGAGGAAATGGAGGCCGTTCTTATGATGGCCGAGGACCTGAGGGCGAAGTTCACCCGTCTGGCGGATACCGATACCGAGGCGTTCAACAAGGTGATGGACGCCTACTCGCTCCCGAAGGACAGCGACGACCGGAAGGCGCTGCGTAACGCCGCGATCCAAACGGCCACCAAGGAGGCGGCGCTCGTGCCGCTTGAGTGCATGAAGCACGGGATCGACGCGCTGGCGCTGGCGAGAACGGTCGCCGGGAAGGGGAATCTGAATTCGGTGAGCGACGCGGGCGTGAGCGCCCTGAT
>DATEDB010000045.1:0-2602 GCA_035286625.1 Bacteroidota bacterium | reverse complement strand
CGGGGGGACGCCCAGGTGCCGTCCCGGAAATCTTCCGGGGCCGAGTCCTCCGTTCTCGAAAAATTGCAATCATCCAGGGAGGTCGGGCCCGGAGTCCCCCTCGATGCCACGGTCAACCCTGAAAAATATTATGTCGGTCCGTCCGACATCCTCTCGGTCAATGTCTGGATGAGTCCCGCGGTCGAGTACCGACTGGAAGTGACTCCGGAGGGGACCGTCATCGTTCCCACCGTGGGAGAGATCCGGGTTGCCGACATGCTGCTTTCTGAGGCGAAGGATAAAATCCTCGCCGCGGTGAGACAGCGCTACCTGGCCGACAATTCCTCCGTCACCCTCCTCAAACCCCGCGCGGTGATCGTGTCTGTCAGGGGCGAAGTCCTTCACGAGGGGGAATACACATTGTACGCGACGGAACGTGCCGATCAGGCCATCCGCAAGGCCAACACGGCCGCCGACCCTGATGAGACCCGGAAGGTCGGGGAGGTCATCCGGAAGATGTCGTTGAGGCGGATTATCATCCGCAATCGCAACGGATCGCAGACACATGTTGATCTCGTGAAATATCTGGCCACGAAAGAAGATGAACTCAACCCTTTCCTCCGCGAGGGCGACATCGTCATCGTTCCCGGGAAAGACCTCACGAAAAATGTTTTCGGCATCTATGGAGAAGTCAACCTTCCCGGACGGTACGAATTTGTCGCAGGAGACAGGTTGTCGGACGCTGTGAGTATGGGTCAGGGACTCAACAGACAAGCCCGCGGCGATAGCGTCGAATTTTCCAGGCTGTCGGTAGACGGGAGATCGATGGACATTCGCACCGTCAATCTCTCCGCGCTCGTCCCCGGCTCCGGGGACGATCTGCCCCTGATGCCCGGTGACCGGATCGTCGTCAGGGGCGCGACCGAGCTGCGCGCCGATTACCGGGTTCACGTGGAGGGGGAAGTCCTCTTTCCCGGTACCTATCCGATCACCAGGGACAGGACGACGGTTACGGAGGCGGTCCGTCAGGCGGGTGGATTGACCGAATTCGCCGCGCTGGGCTCCGCGGAATTGAACCGGCGTTCCGTCCTTCCACAGGATGTGGAACTCGACCGTCTGATGAGCCTGCGCGGCGGCGTGTCGCAGGAGGACAGTCTCGATTACATTCACGAAACCGACCTTCGCCTGAGGAAGGAGATCGTCAACGTGGACTTTGTCCGGTTGTTTACGCAGGGAGACTCGCTCCAGGACGTTTACCTCCAGGACGAAGACGTCATCAGGGTCCCATCCGTCAAACGGACCATCTATGTCTTCGGGCAGATCGTCTCGCCCGGGCATATCCCTTATATCCAAGGCGAGACTCCGGAATATTATATCCGGAAAACCGGGGGATTTACCGACCGGGCGCGTCAGAGCGATATTCGCATTATCAAAAGCAAGACGAAACAGTGGCTGGCAGCCGACGATGCCGAAATTGAGGAAGGTGATTATCTCTGGGTCCCGAAAGAGCCGGATCGTCCCTTCTCGTATTATATCACCACCGCAAGCCAGGCCGCCGGCATCCTGAGCGTAATCATCGGGATGGCGGCCGTGATTATCAGCGTTTCAAAATGACCATGCCCGTATCCCGGACCGGGGTTGTACGATCAGAGAATTGTGAGGAACAATACTATGCCGTCTGAACTCCGAGAGAAAAGCTCCCCGGACCCCGGCGGGTCCGACAAACCCTTCGGGTTCGTCTTCATCGACCTGCTCGGGGTGCTCGCCGCGTGGAGAAAGTTCATCGTGCGTTTCATGATCGTCTCGACCCTCGGCGCCGTGCTGCTCGCCCTGGTTCTGCCAAAATGGTATAAGGCGACCGCCATCGTCTTTCCGGCGGAACAGGCCGAAATCCCGGGAGGACTCGAGGGGGTTTCATCGATCATGAAAAGCTTCGGGGGGGCAGGCAGGCTCGGCTCTCTCTCCGGTCCGAGCGAGACTGAAAAGTATATCGCGATCCTCGGGAGCGAATCGGCTCTTATGGATGTCATCGAAAAATTCGATCTCACGCGGGTGTACGATATCACGAAATATCCCCGGGAAAAAACGATGAAAGAGCTCCTCTCGAACATCGATTTCACGGAGGGGGACGGAGGGGTCCTGGGGGTGAATGTGTACGACAGGGATCCCCGGCGCGCGACCGATATGGCAAACTACTTCCTCGAGGTCCTGAACGAGATCAATTCCAGCCTGCACTCCCAGAACGCGAGGGGCAACCGGATTTTCATCGAACAGCGGTATCAGCAGAATCTCGAGGACATCAAAAACGCAGAGGATTCCCTCCACGCATTCCAGATGAAGAACGGAATTATCGCTCTCCCGGAGCAGCTTGAAGCCACCATCAAGGCCGGCACGGAAATCTACGGAAAAATTGCCGCGAAGGAAATCGAACTCGAGGTGATGAAGCATACCCTTTCCGAGTCCCATCCCGCGGTCCGGGAAGCGGAGATGGAAATCCACGCGCTCAGGGACAAGCTGGGCGACTTCAACACCGGCCGGGGAACCTCTCACGACGAGATGAAAATCCTGGTGCCCCTGGGAAAGGCCCCCCAGTTGGGGCTCGAGTATTTCCGGCTCTTTCGCA
>DATEDB010000044.1:0-4129 GCA_035286625.1 Bacteroidota bacterium | reverse complement strand
CGCACCCTGTAATTGTTCCCGAAGATCACTGTTTTTCTTCATTAATAAAACTAGTGAAACGGACAGTAGAGCTATTACCACAATACCGCTGACATATACCGATCTACTGACTTTCTCCTGTGTCGGGCTAGTCATAACTAGGGGGGCTCTCAAAGCATATTCCGGACCGAAGGTATCGCAGCATACTAATTTATGGGGTATCGTCTAAGAATTAAAGAGTCCCATACAGTTTAAGATTTAGAGTTAACCCTGTCAATAGGTAATGTTACTATAAAGGAGGGGGGAAATACCTATTTCTTGAGGGGAATACGGCACGCATAGACAAGGATGACTTCTATGCGTTTGATTTTTTGAAAGTACGGAATATCGGATTCTGGGTAACTTTTCATCTCCGCCACTCCATATTTATCAGAGAATTGATCACAATCTTGTTATTGCAAGAAAATGTTCAGTCCGCTGCATCCCGCCTTGTAAATTGATTTCAATGAAAATATCAGTAAGACACCTTGGAATTCCTCCACATTTAAAAAAGTATCAACTTTCTTACCCGCTATAGAGATATTACAGTGGATAGAATCACCATTGACAGGGAAACTCGTGCAGTGAACTGCTACATAAAAAAAATACCGATCTTCGAAGAGGTGCCGGTATTGGAGAATCAGACACCCGTTTTACTGGGTGCAGAGCGTAGCGCTAACGGGGATCGAACCCGTATTTTAGCCTTGAGAGGGCTACGTCCTAACCGTTAGACGATAGCGCCGGGAGGAAATGAAACAGGGGAATGTAACGATTCCCCTGTTTTATTTCAACATTTTGAATTAAAACCGAAGCCTGCACAACCCATCGGCCCGACGTCGGGGTCCGGGACCGACGATCCCCCGATAGTCAGGGCCTCACGGGCGGTCCGGGCAGTCCAACCTGAGGCGGCTCTTCCTGGCTGCGCCCGATGATGAAGGCCAGCACGCCTCCGGCGATGGCCCCCGCGCCGAGCAGGTAATACAGCGTCGAGTTGTCTTCGCCGATTTTCTCCACGCGCAGTTCGAAGTAATAACCCGCGCCCTGGAAACCGCTCGGGTAATCGCGGCGGTAATACCAGCGGATCTCGCGGTTGCGGCCGGCGAAGAAGCCCTCGCCGACGTCCCCTTCCATCGTGAGCGGCACCGCGGCGAACGCTTCCTCGCCCTCGCGCTTCATGATCAGGTTCACCCGGTACTTGATGTCCTGGGCCTCGAGGAGGTCGTAGGTGATAATGATAACTTCATCCTTCACCTCCCAGCGGATGTTCGTTCCCTGGATCTCGTCCTGTACGGCGTCGCCTTCCCCGGCGAACGCCGTGGAGTTCGTCAGCAGGCAGAGGAGTACCGGCAGAAGGCCGAAAATAACCGGTTTTTTTAGCTTATCGAATGTTGAAATCATAATCCACCTATTTTACTATGATCATTTTACGAGACTGCAGAAGCGATTGCCCGTCGGTCAGGCGGTAGATATAGACGCCGCTCGCCACCGGCATCCTGTTGTCGTCGGTGCCCTCCCAGAGGAAGGTGTGGACGCCGCCGGTGTACTTGCCCTCGGCCAGGGTTTTGACCTTCTGTCCCAGCAAGGAGTACACATCCAGGCTGATCTTCGCATCGCGAGGGAGTTTCACGCTTATTGATGTGGTCGAGTTAAACGGGTTCGGGAAGTTCTGCTCCAGTTCGAATTCCTTCGGGGTTTCGGCGGCAATCTGCGCCCTGACGTATTCGGGCGGGCCCACCAGGATTTTAAACGGCATCGTCGTGCTGACACTGCTGAACGAGTACGAATTTTTCTCCCGCAGGTCGACCGGCGTACTGTTATACGAGTTCATTAGCACTACCTCGTATGCAGGCGGCACGGCATCGACGCCCTCGAATCTGATCGTCCCGGTCGTCCCGTATTCTCGCGAGACCTCGAACTCCCAGGTCTGCCCCTCGCCGATCTCATGGCGGAAGTCGGCGTTGAAGAGGCTGTATTCCCGGTTCCATTCGGGGCGTTTGAAATACAGAAATCCCTGGTCGAGGAAGATCGGGGGCTTGTAGCCGTCCAACTCGTCCAGACCGGCCTTTGCGGCCGGGGCCACGCCGATGAAGTTCGACGGGTCCTCGTTGATTTCGGATTGATAGTCGAGCCGGATCTGCCAGTCCACCACCCGGGCGGCCACGCGAGTGTTGCTCGAGGCGCCGAAGGGGTAGGAAATTTTCAGGTCCGTGAGGTTGATGCCGTTGAAGAAATAATAGCCCCGGAAGGGCGCCATGATGTTCGTCACCTGGTAGCTTCCCTCGTAGCCGTACAGTTCGGTCGACGGCGGGAGGCCGTTGAGCGCCACCACCGAACTCCACGCGACGTTCTTGTCGAACGGGTTGGCGAGGATGTTCCAGCCGGAGCGCACCTTGATCCGGTAGACCGCGTTCATTGTGTCGAGCGGGGGCATGATCATGTTCGCGGCGATGTCCAGGTTGTTTCGTTTCACGAGCCAGAAGCCGCGGCCGGTTTCGAAATTCGACGCCGGACCCATCTCGACGAGGTAATTGTCCGGCTGGCCGTTGTCGGCGAACATCCTCCAGTCCTTCGGGTTCGTGCCCGGGATATATGTAGAGAGATGTATCGACGTGTCTATTACGCCCGGTGCGCTCACCAGGCGGTAGAAGGTCGAAATGGTCGGCTCGGCCGGGAAACTGATCGACGCCGTCAGGGGCACGATCAGCGGCAGGCTGCCCGGAACGATCGCGAAGTTGCCGCTTTCGGCGAAGAGTGCCGGCTTGAAGGTCGACGCCACCCGTATGCGGCACAGGTTCGACGGAGTCTGCGCAAGGGGGATCGACCACCGCGTGCTGGTGCCCGCCCGGTTCGAGTCGAGGATGACGAAGGTCTGGCCTCCGTCCGTCGAGAGCATGACGTCCACCCGGCCCGAGAGGTTCTGGGCGGTCCAGGTGATGTCATAGGTGTATGTCGTTCCCCAGTTGATGGCCGGGGAAGTGACGCTGATGGTGGGCTTCAGTGTCGTGAAATTCCTCGTCTGCGAAAACGAGGTGATGTTCGGCCCGACCCGCGCCTTCACCCTCCAGTAGTATTTCTGGAAGTTCAGGAGTACGGGCAGCTGGATCGTCGTGTCTTTGATTCCCGAGGTGTCCACGACGTTGAACGCGGGTGAAAACAGCGAGTCGGTGGAGACCTGCACGATGAACGAGTCCGCCCCCGCGTACGACATCCAGGTCAGTTGCGGGATGATCGGCTGGTCGATCGCGCCGTTCTGAATGCCGGCGAGTCCCGGCGGCGGTAGAAGCTGGCCGAAGGAGGCCACCTGAGTGGCGTAACCGTTCATGAGGAGGTTCACCGGGTTGCTGAATCCGGAGTAGGAGGCCGGTCCGGTGCCGCTCCACTGGACGAAGCCGTAGCCCGGTGTGGGGGTGGCGGTGATTTCGACCACTGAGCCCGCGTCCCTCCATCCTTCCGCCGGACCCACCGTTCCGTTGGTGTCATCGGTCCCCAAGAAGAGGTAGTACTGCGTCATGAAGGAGACGTCGAATAACGTATCACCGCTGACGGTGACCGAGTGCGAGAGCGATCCCGTGTCGCTCCAGGCGGACCAGAGGTGCCGGGTTCCCACCTCCCCGCTCTGGGGTGTTACGGTGCCAATGGAGTGAGTCGATCCCAGCAGCCAGTTGAACGTATCGGGCGCGACATAGGAGAACCCGTCGACCACAATCGTCCGGCCCGGGGGCGTCGAGATGATCCGGACAATCGCCGCGGGTGAGAAATTGGCCGTCAGGGCCTTCGTCGTGTCCATGATCAACGAAATGGGGTTCGCCGTGCCTGTCGCGCTCCCGCTCCAGGAGGTGAAGGCGTAGCCGTTGGCCGATTGAGCCCGTACGGAAATCGTGTCGCCCGCGTTATGAAAGGACTGGCTGGGGGGGTTGATCGTCCCGCCGGCCGGGGGTGTCGCGGATGTGACCAGTTCGTACTGCAGTCCGAAATTCACCGCGATCATCGAGTCTGATCCGGGTACGGTGAAGTTGTGCGTTCTGGCGCCGCTGTCGCTCCAGCTCGTCCAGACATACCTGCGTCCGTTCGCGCCCGACGGCCCGGGCTGCAACGAGTCGGCAGAGAAGTT
>DATEDB010000043.1:0-4554 GCA_035286625.1 Bacteroidota bacterium | reverse complement strand
TCCGTCGGGGAGATGCGGATGATCTGCGAGTGGAGAAAACTGCTCAGGTTGGTCTCGCGCGTCCCGGTGTGGATAATCGTCAGGTGGAGGTGGTCGAGCCGGTCCTTGTATTTATGGAGCGCGTTGCCGGCGTGGACGGCGTTGTCGTACCCGCGGGGCATCGTGATGAGAACGTTCTTCGCGCTCGTGAAAAAATTCGTGAGGGGCTGGGGCGTGTCGAAGTCGCTCCTGAACTGGAATTTCGCGAACTGGAGACCGACAACCGATAGAGTCCGTTCTAACATCCCTTTCCCGGTTTATGAAGTCGTAATTTTCGAATTGAACGTGCCCTCGTCCCAGATTTCGACGCCGAGTGCACGCGCTTTCCCCAGCTTCGAGCCCGGGTCCGTCCCCGCCACCAGCACATCCACTTTCGCCGAAATGGCCGAAGCGACCCTTCCGCCTAGATTTTCGATGAGGGTCTTCACTTCCTGCCGCGACCTTCCGGAGAGTGCGCCGGTGACGACAAAGGTCCTTCCGCTGAATATACCATTTTTTTTCTTTTCCGCGGCCGATTCCGCAAGGTTGAGGCCCGCTTTCCGCAGCCGGTCCACCAGCGAGCGGTTCGCGGCCAGGGCGAAAAACGAGGTGATGCTTTCGGCGATCCGCGGTCCGACCTGGTCGATCTGCTCCAGTTCATCCCGGGAGGCCCGCATCAGACCTTCTATCGACCCGTATGCATCGACAAGCAGCGCTGCCACCCCGGCGCCCGCGTGCCTGATCCCGAGTGCGAACAGGACGTTTCGGAACGGTTTTTCCCTGCTCTCATCGATTCCCCCGAGGAGGTTGTCCACGCTCTTTTCCCCCCACCTGTCGAGTTCGAGCAACCGTTTCCGCCGCCCGGCAAGCGAATAAATATCGGCGACGTCCCGGAGCAACCCCTCCTCCACCAGCCGGTCGACGTTCGCAGACCCCAGGCCGGCGATGTCCATGGCGCCCCTCGACGCCCAGTGCTCGATCCTTCCCCTGATCTGCGCCGGACAGCTGTTGTTCTCGCAGTACGATTGCACTTCCCCCTCGGGACGGACGAGGGGTTCGGAGCACTCCGGGCAGAATTTCGGAAAGCGGAACCTTTTACTTCGTTTGCGTCCGGATGGGGGGACGGCCGAAGTGACCTTGGGAATGACATCGCCGCCGCGCTCCACGGTCACCGTATCGCCGATCCTGATATCCAGTTTCGCGATGTAATCGGCGTTGTACAGCGAAGCCCGGGTGATCGTCGTTCCCCCGAGGAACACCGGCTCGAGCCTGGCAACCGGCGTCACCGTCCCCATCCGGCCGACCTGCAGGCTGATGTCTTCCAGGACAGTCCGCCCGCTACGGGGGCGGAATTTGCACGCGATCGCCCAGCGGGGATTCCTGGCAACGGCGCCGAGCCTTTTCTGCATCGCCAGCGAGTCCACCTTCACGACGATGCCGTCGGCGTCGAACGGCAGGGTTTCCCGCCGTCCCTCCCACTCCCGCCAGTGGGAGACGATCTCGTCGATCGAGGAACAGCTCCGGGCATGATCGTCCACCCTGAATCCCAGTTTTTTCAGGAGGGACAGGTTCGCGCCGTGGGAGCCCTTTTTGTCCGCGCTTTCCGTCGTGAGGAGGGTGTACGCGAAAAATTGCAGGGGCCGGGCGGCCACCAGTTTCGGGTCCTGGAGCTTGAGCGTCCCGGCGGTGGCGTTCCTCGGGTTGACGAAAAGTTTCAGGCCGGCTTCGCGGCGCTCGTCGTTCATCGCCCCGAAATCCTTCCCGGTCATGAGGACCTCGCCCCTCACCTCGCAGCCGTCCCCCGGAACGAGCCCCGGCGGAAGGCGCAGTGGGATCGAGCGGATGGTCCGCGCGTTCGCGGTGATGTCGTCACCCCGCGATCCGTCCCCGCGCGTGAGTGCGGCGGCAAGCACGGAATCCTCGTACCTGAGGCTCAGGGACACGCCGTCGAATTTCATCTCGCACGTGTAGACGGGCGCGCCGGAGCCGGGAAGTGAGCGCACCCGCCTGTCGAACTCGCGGATCTCCTCCTCCGAGTTGGCGTTCGCCAGGCTGAGCATGGGGAGGCGATGGGGCACGGTGGTGAACTCCCTGGCCGGTTCGCCGCCGACCCGCTGGGTGGGCGAATCGGGGGTCACCAGTTCGGGGTGGCGCTTCTCGAGATCCTGCAGCTCCCGGAAGAGGGCGTCGTACTCTTCGTCGCTGATGACCGGCCGCGCCTCGACGTAGTAGAGGCGGTCGTGCCGGTTGATCCTGTCGCGGAGGGTCTGTGCTTTCGCCGATATGTGTTGGGCGATCCCGGCCATCATTTCCCGCTGTCAGAGCCGCGCCGGATCACTGTGAGAGGGTCTTCCTGGAAAGCAGGATGTTTTTTCTCGGACGGTTTCCGTCGCCGAGGATATCCAGGTGCCGGCCGTTCAGGGAGATCGACAGGCCGGCGGGATTCCCTACCGCGAGGAGAAAGTTTTCTGCGGCCCTGAGGGTCACGGAGTATTTCGGCGGCATCGTGTATTCGACGGTGGAATCGTTGTCGAGGACGATATGCACCCAGACGCTCTCGGTGGAGGTGGCCACCAGCACCAGGCTGTCCGTCGCCACGGCTCCCCCGGTGGTCTCCGCCCCCCGCGCCCGCCTGCCCTGGTTGAAGGCCGAAAGATTTTCACCCGGCCTTGCCCCCGCACCCCGCTCCTGCGCGAGGCGGTCGTGCTCCGCCCCGTTCCGGCTCCCCGAACCCAGCCATTTCACCGCGAGGATCAGCGCCGTAACCAGGAAAATGACCACGATCACCATCGTCCGGAACTGTGACGTGTCCGAGAACGGTGTCGGGAAGACGGGTGACGAGGTGGCCTTCTCCACGGGCGGGCCGGACGACAACCCTGCGGCCGTCGCATCCTCCACGCCGGTGTCGTCCCCCCCCTCCTCCCCCTCCGGCGCCGGGAGTTCCTCCTCGTCCAATCCCAGCGCCTTCGCGTACGTGCGGATGAAAGTCCTCCGGTAGATCTCCGGCAGCGAAAATTCCTCCCCGGTCTCGAGTTCGCTGAGGTACCGGATGTTGATCTGTGTCCGCGAAGCCATTTCCCCGAGGGTTTTCCCCGTAGCGAGGCGCGCAGTTTTCAGAATGTCTCCGATTCCGGTTTCGACGCTCACAGGGCGGCCCCGGATTTTCCCGTATCGAGGATCTGCCTGATTTTTCCGGCGATCTCGTGGATCTCGTACGGTTTTTGCAGGAATCCGTCCACCATCGAAGCGAATTTCCCGTCGTCGAGCATCGTCGCGTGGTATCCGCTGCAGATGAGGATTTTCTGGCCGGGGTACGTTTCCCTCACCTGGAGAAAGGTTTCCCGACCTCCCATCCTCGGCATGTTCATATCCAGGATGATGAGGTCGAAGGGCTCCCGGGCCCCGGCGATTTTCTGAAGGGCCTCCCGCCCGTCGCCGGCGGTCTCGATGGTGTACCCGAGATCACGCAGCATGTCCGATCCCACCTCGCCGATGGAAATTTCATCCTCCACCAGGAGGATGCGTTCGGTCCCGCCGATGACGTCCCCGGAGTTCGCGGAGGATTTTTTCTGCAGGCGGCCGTTCATGACGCGCGGGAGGTAGATCGTGAAGATAGTTCCGCTGTTGACCTCGCTGTTGACCGTGATGTGCCCGTTGTGCGCCCGCACGACGCCGTAGACCACCGACAGGCCCAGGCCGGTGCCCTTGCCCTGATCCTTGGTGGTGAAAAACGGCTCGTAGATCTTCCCGAGGGTCTCCGGCGGAATTCCGGCCCCCGAATCGGCGACCGAGATCATCACGAACTCCCCCGGGACCGAGTCCGGAAACTGCCGGGCGCGTTCGGCGTCGATGGTGACCGGACGCGAAGTGATCACCAGGATTCCCCCGTTCGGCATGGCGTCCCGCGCGTTCAGACAGAGATTGAGAATCGCCTGCTGCAGCTGGCCCTCGTCGGCGTTCACGATGACCGGGTCGGAGCAGAGAGCGGTTTTGATGTGCAGGGATTTCGGTGTCGTGGCTTCGAAGAGCCTGAGGGTCTGGTCGATGACGGAATTGGCGTCCACCGGATGGATGTGGGGGTTCGCCTTCCGCGCGAAGGTGAGCAGCTGTCGCGTGATCGCCGCGCCCCTGCGCGAAGTGATCTCGATCAGGTCGACGTATTTCATCCATCGCGGATCATCCTTCACCTTGCGCTTCATGATCGATGCCGAGCCGAGGATCGCGGTAAGGATGTTATTGAAGTCGTGCGCGATGCCGCCGGCCAGGTTTCCGATACTGTCGATTTTCTGGACCTGCAGCAGTTTCGCCTCCATTTTCTTCTTCTCGGTGATGTCCCTGAGGACGATCCTGGCCAAGGCCGGTTTTCCATCGGCGTCCCGCACGATCGATGAGCTGGTGCTCACATCGATCGGAGACCCGTCCCGGCGCTGCAGGCGCTCCTCGACGCCCTTGAGATCCTGTCCGAACTCAAAGATTTTCCTGAGGTTCGACCTCAGCTGTTCGTGCTGGTCCGGCGGGTAGAGTTCGATCACCGGC
>DATEDB010000042.1:0-4046 GCA_035286625.1 Bacteroidota bacterium | reverse complement strand
GAAAAACCCAAGCCTCGAGACGGTTTTTCTGAACCTGACGGGCCGCCATATCCGGGATTGACGATGCTCGAAATCATCACGCTCGCTAGGAAAGACCTCCGCCTCCTTGTCCGCGACCGCGCGGGTTTCTTCTTCACATTCTTTTTCCCCCTCCTGATGGCGGTGTTCTTCGGAACGATATTTTCGGGCGGGGGAGAAGGCTCCCGGCGCATGGCCATCCTCGTGGTGGACGAAGATTCGAGCGGGGCCTCCGTGAAATTCATCGGGAGACTTTCATCATCGGACGCGCTCAGCGTGGAACAGGCCGGCAGGGCCGATGCGGCCGAGAAGGTCCGCCTGGGGAAACGGGTGGCGTACGTGGTCATCAAAAAGGGATTCGGGAAGGCGAAGGAGCGTCTCTTCCTGGGGGATACCCCCACGGTCGAACTCGGCGTGGATCCGGCGCGGAGGGCAGAGGCGGGGATGATCGGCGGGCTGCTGATGCAGTACGGGGCCGAGGGGATGCAGGAGGCGTTCACCGATCCGGCCGTGATGCGCCGCTCGCTATCAGGCGCACTCGATTCGTTGAGGTCCCCGGGCGGACCGGACTTTCCGGGGAGGAAACAGCTGAGCCGATTCCTGGGCGAACTCGATCTGTTCGTGGCGGACACCAGCCGGCACGCGGCCGATTCAGGGGGCTTCCGGGGCCTGGTGCCGCTGAAGATCGAAGAGGCCGCGGTGATCCGCGAACAGACCGGTCCCCGGAACGCCTACGAGGTCAGCTTTCCACAGGGTATCGTCTGGGGGATGATCGGCTGCGCGGCAGCTTTCGGTATATCCCTGGTGACGGAGAGGACCCGCGGAACACTGATACGACTGAGAATCGCTCCGCTTTCAAAAATCCAGATCCTGGCCGGGAAGGCGCTCTCCTGTTTCGTGATGACACTCGTCATTTCCATCAGCCTTCTGATCGTGGCCAATCTCGTCTTCGATGTCGTCCCCGGTTCGACGGCCAACCTCGCGGCGGCGGTGTTCTCGATCTCGGTCGCGTTCGTGGGGATCATGATGCTCCTCGCCGTGCTGGGAAAAACGGAACGTTCGGCCGGCGGGATCGGGTGGGCCGCGCTTCTGGTGATGTCGATGATGGGTGGAGGCATGATACCCTTATTCATCATGCCCGCCTGGATGCAGACGGTGAGCGACTTCAGCCCGGTGAAGTGGTCGATCCTGGCCCTCGAGGGAGCCCTCTGGCGCCATTTCTCGTTCGGTGAGATGCTGAATCCCTGCGGAATCCTGGTGGGTCTCGGGATCGTCTGTTTCGGGCTGGGGGTCAGGTCGTTCAGATGGGCTGAACAGGGCTGACCCCAGTCATGGAGGTTGGATTGCCCGATGCGTCACGCAAGTTTCTTCTCGAACGGTCTGTTGACACTCGGGTCGAATCTTTATACATTTGATATGACTGCCGGCGGTCCGGGGAGACAGCGATCATCATCAGGGCAACCCGGCAGCAGGAACGGAGGGGCTATGAACATCTCGGTAATCAAAACTCAGGGGTACAACGTGGTCAACCTCAGGGGGGATTTTCTCACCGAACCCGAACAGAAAGCGTTCAGGACACGGATCAGGGAACTGGCCGACGGCGGCGCAAGGCACATCGTGGTGAACCTCGGGGAGGTGGGGCATATCAACAGCTGTGGCCTGGGATCGATGGTCTGCGCGATGGTGATGATGAGGAAGGTCGGGGGGGATGTACGCTTTGCGGGAGTCAACGCGGACGTGGGTTCACTCCTGGAGATCACGCACCTGAACAGGGTCTTTCAGATTTACCCGGGGGTCCGTGAGGCGACGCTCGGTCCGGGGTTATAAGCGGTGTGAAGCTCCGATGATGACGTCTGCGACAGATTACTGAATGTGCCCGCGGATTTTCGTCAGTAATTCCTCCGTGGCGGTGACGTCCTCCTTGTCCGATTTTCCCTTCCCGATCGCCTTCAGGGCGTACTCTTCAGCCTTCGTATCCTGACCGTCTTTATGCAGTATGGCCGCGTAGGTGTCCAGGTAGGCGTACGGTGATCCTTCGTCGATAATCTTCGCCATCCATCCCACGGCGGTCTCCACGATCGCCGCGTCGTCGCAGTTTTCGTAAATGGTCCAGGCCGCTGAATTGATTCCGCCGTCGCTCATTTTGCCCGACCCGATGGCCTGGGACACCATCTCCGCGTACTTCTTCCAATCCTTCGTCCCGCCGTAATACCTCATCAGGTATTGTGCGTGGATCGCGTCCCTGTCGCCGGTCGCATACCGGTCGCTGAGCGCGAGCACATTATGGAGCAGCACCGTATCCTTCCGGCCGATCGCGGCCCTGAGCCTGTCTGAGATGATCGATGAAATTTTCATCTCGACGTCGTCTTTTCCATACAGTTTTTCATATCTGAGGCTGTTCGCGAGGACAAATTCGGAAATACTGTCGGTGGTGGGGAAGTGGCAGATGAGTGAAAAATTCACTTCACTGAAAAGATCCGTTTGCCGGGCGAGGTAAGCGTCCACGGCGTCCTGATCAGGCTTAATCCGATCGCTTTTCGTTCCGAGGGCCTTCCTGAAAAATTCGGGGAACCCCGGGTCCGCTTCAGGTGAAACGCCCTCGTAGACCAGCCCGGCGTCGTTGCGGGCAACCGCGTCGCGAAGAGTCTTGATGTATTCTTCGGCGGTTTGATAACCAAGCGATTTCAGGACCATCCGGCCGTCCGATGTAAAATACCCGTAGCTGGGGTAGGCGTTCACGCGGTATTTCATCGCGACGGTGATCCCGAACCCCCGTTCCGCGTCGATCGAGAGGGGGATGAAATGTTCATTCACATAGGCCACAATGGCGGAGTCGCGAAACGTCGTGGTATCCATCACCCTGCACCAGCTGCACCAGTCGGTATAAAAATCCACCAGCAGCATCTTGTTCTGCCCGGCGGCCATCGCGCGGGCTTTCTGCCAGTCTTCCTTGATGAACGGGATTTCTGCGGAATACGCGGGGACGAGAATCGATGTGAGGAGTACCAATAAAAAGAGTCGTTTCATGCGAACCTCCATGGGCAACAGTTGCGGGTCGGACCGGACCTGTCAAATGTCAGGAATATGATGGGGTTGTGAAACCAACCATCGAAGATACGATTATGGAATGTGAAAGGCAATCGCCACCGGCGGCTCGCCAATGGAATGCCGTTCCCCGGATTCCCTCACTTGAATGTTGGATCGTAAATCGTTACCATGGGGCGATCGGGTCATACACCCTCGCTCATATATGAGGATCAGGACGATTCTTCCCACCCCGCGGCCCGCCGGCACAGGGCACATTCTCTCCCTCGGCCTTTTTCTGCTTTATTCGGTTTTCGCCGTCATCCATCTCCTTGAGAAACCGGGTTTGCCGACGGAGTACAGGTTTCCCCGGGGAACGTCCCAGGTCACATCTGTCGATGGTGTGGCGGTGAAGACAGCGAACGAGGTGGAATTTTTACTGAGCGGATTTCCCATCGGCGCGCGGGTCGGTATTGTCATCGAACACGATGAGCTGACCGGGAATGAGACGGTGACGCTGGACAGGTATTACAGCGGATGGTACATCCTCTTCGATGTCGCGATTTCTGCGATCATTCTCGGCCTGGGACTTGTGGTGGCCATGTTCCACGTTGAGAAAAGTGTAGCCAGGGTGTTCATGGGTGCCAGCATTGCGCTGGCGGGCGCGCTGCTCGGTACGAAGACATTGTCCTCAATGCAGCCGTATTGGCTCGGGGCAGGCCTCTGTGCCTGTTTTTTCCTTTCGTATTCGGCAATACCCGTCCTGTTTCTTCACTTCGCGTCGGTTTTTCCGGTTCGAAGATTCCGCAATACACGAACAATCGCGGGTTTTTTCTATGCCGGGACAGTACTGATGGCTGTATGGCAGACCCTGGTCTACCTGGAAGCGGGGGAACCGCACTCGGTCGAGATGTTCCGGCGGTCGGTATCGACGTCCGTCTGGATGAACGGGCTGATGGTGGCTGGAATCGTCGCCGGCCTGCTCGTGCTGATCGTATCATATC
>DATEDB010000041.1:0-2490 GCA_035286625.1 Bacteroidota bacterium | reverse complement strand
TCACCGCCACGAACTCCATCGGCGTGGGGACCGTCTCGGCGAGCACCTCTGCCACCGCGCCGCCCAGGCCGCCGTGCCTCTGGTGGTCTTCTGCGGTGACTATGGCGCCGGTCTCTTTGGCCGCCTTCACGATCGCGTCCCGGTCGATCGGCTTGATCGTATGCATATTTACAAGCCGCACGCTGATGCCGGCCCTGGCGAGTTCCTCTTCGGCCAGAACCGCTTCCCACACCTGCAGACCGCAGGCTATCACGGTAACGTCCTTGCCCTCTATAAGGGTATTGGCCTTGCCGAAGATCATCGGCGTCTTCTCATCTGTAAAAACGGGCGTGTTGTCCCTGAAGAACCGGATGTAAATAGGGTGGTCCCAGGTGAGCGTCGCCCGTATCATCTTGCGCGTCTCGAGGTAATCGCACGGCGTGGCCACCGTCATGTGCGGCAGAGTGGTCATCGTGGCGATGTCCTCCAATGATTGATGCGTCGCCCCGTCGGGGCCCACCGTGATGCCGCAGTGCGAGGCGCAGATTTTCACCGGCACTTTGCTGTAGGCGATCGACTGCCGTATCTGGTCGAACGGCCTTCCGGTGGCGAACTCGCCGTATGCCGAGGCGAACGGTATCTTCCCGGCGACCGCCAGCCCCACCGCGGTGCATATCATGTCCTGTTCGGCCACGCCGACGCTGATGAACCTGTCGGGGAACTCTTTGGCGAATAAATCTGTCTTTACCGAGCCGGTGACGTCTCCGCCCAGGACGACCACGTCAGGGTTTTCGTGTCCCAGTTCCACGAGCATCTCGCCGAACCCCTGGCGGGTGGATTTATTTTCGCGTACGGTAAACTTCGGCATCACTTCACCTCCGCTTCTACGGGAGTCTTCTCCCATTCGAACTCAATGAAATCCCCGAATTTGGTGGGCGGCAGTTCGCTCAACGCCTGTTTGGCCTGCTCTTCGTTCGGGGGGACGCCGTGCCACTTGTAATTGTCTTCCATGAATGACACGCCCTTTCCCATGAAGGTCTTCGCGATGATGACCGTCGGCTTCCCCCTGAGCGCAGTCGCCTGTTCCACGGTGGAAATGAACTGCCCGATGTTGTTGCCGTCGCACTCCAGCACGTGCCAGCCGAACGCCTCCCACTTCTCGGGGAGCGGTTCGAGCTCCATCACCTTGTCGGTCCGGTTGTCGATCTGGCAGTGGTTGCGGTCCACGATGCCGATGAGTTTGTCCACTTTGTGATGCCCCGCGGTCATGGCTGCTTCCCAGATCTGGCCCTCGTCCAGCTCGCCGTCGCCCATCAGGCAGAACACGCGGTTCGGCTTTTTATCCAACCGCAGACCGATCGCGCACCCCACCGCGATCGAAAGCCCCTGCCCGAGAGCGCCCGAGGCAACCTCGATGCCGGGAACGCCGTGCGTATACTCCGGCGCCGGATGGCCCTGCAGCCGGCCGTTGATTTTCCGCAGCGTCGAGAGTTCCCCGAGCGGAAAGTAACCCCGCCTGGCGAGCGTCGCGTACCACACCGGGCAGAGATGGCCGGCCGAGAGGAAGAAATAATCCCTTTCGGGCATCTTCGGATTCTTCGGATCGATGTTCAGAATGTGAAAATAGAGGCTTGTGAAAACGTCGGAGAGACCCAGCGGCCCGCCTGAGTGTCCTGAGCCGGAGATGAGCAGCATCTTCATCAGGTCGCGGCGGATCTGACGCGCCATCTCGGAGAGTTCGTCGATATTCGGGATATCGGAATTCGCGGGATTGTCGGGTTTCATTATGAACGGGCCGGAGGATTGATCGTGTGATTGAGTGATGGTTTGAAGTACTGTGATATGATGCTGCGATGACCGAGTAAAATCAATACGGCCATCGAGATCGCGAGAATGATCAGATCGGGCGGCGCCGCGCCGAAGGAGAGCGTGCGCAGTGTGTCGGCGGGGACCACCGCGAGGATGACGGGCATCAGGATCGACGCGGCGATGTTACCTATATGAATGTCGCGCCGGACCGCGTACACCGCCACAAACGGAATCATCCAGGCCGCGGCGATCACCCACCCGAGCACGAGGCTCACTCCGAGCGTCGTCGCCAGCCCCCTGCCCCCCTTGAACCCGATCCAGGGTGAATAAATATGTCCGAGCGTCGCTCCGAGTCCGGCCACACCCATCGTCCAGAACGTTTTGCCGAAGATCGCCCCTGCCAGAAGGACCGCCGCCACCGCCTTCAGGATGTCGATCACCAGGACCACGATGCCGAGCGTCCGGGAATTGGTGACATCGTAGACGTTCATGGTGCCGACGTTGCCCGTGCCCTCCTTGCGGATGTCCAGCTTCTTCCGCCATTTTACGAGAAGGTAGGCCGTCGGGCACGACCCGACGAAAAAGCCGATTATGAGAGAGAAAACGTAGGTCAGCAAGCGTCCGACAGGGGGAAATGAGTCCGTTGTGAGCAGAAAAATAAGGAAAAATCGAGAAATTTCCAATCTCATGGCGGGGGGGTCG
>DATEDB010000040.1:0-10036 GCA_035286625.1 Bacteroidota bacterium | reverse complement strand
GCCGGGATCCGGAACCGGAAAATCTTCCCCGTGCTCTGCGCGTCCGGCACGGGAAACGTCGGGGTTTCCACCGCGCTCGATTTCTTCACGGAATTCCTGCCGGGTCCCGCCGAAGTGGGGACCTCCATGGGCTATGCTCCCGGGTCGGAGATGGGAAAAGAGATTCTCCTCAAGTGCGACCCCGCGGGCCAGCCGACGATGTTCATCTTCAAAACTGTGGCCGAACCACACGTGGGAGAACTGTCCTTCTTCAGGGTGTACTCCGGCACGGTGAACCCGGGGCTGGACATGGTCAACGAGTCCAACGGCAAGAACGAGCGGCTGGCGCAGATCTTTTCCATGCGCGGGAAGGAGCGGAAGGATGTCGGCAGGCTGCAGGCGGGCGATTTCGGCGCTGTGGTGAAGCTCAAGGACACCCACACGAACAACACGCTGAGCAGCAAGGCCTTCCCCGTCGTATTGCCCCCGATCGATTTTCCCGAACCGGTGATCAGCATGGCGCTCGTGCCGAAGACCAAGGGGGAGGAGGACAAGATCGCGACGGGCCTGCACTCACTGCACGAAGAAGACCCGACCTTCCTGGTGACGGTCGATTCCGAACTGCACCAGACGGTCATCAGCGGACAGGGTGAACTGCACCTGGAGATCATCGTCAGGAGGCTCAAGGCCAAGTACGGGGTCGAGGTGGAGATGATCGAACCGAAAATTCCCTACCGGGAAACCATCAAGGGCCGCGTCAACGAGGTGGAATACAAGCATAAAAAACAAACAGGGGGCCGCGGTCAGTTCGGCCATGTCTGGATCAAAATCGAACCGCTCCCCCAGGGAAGCGGGTTCGAGTTCGAGGATGCCATCGTCGGCGGGGTGGTCCCCGGACGGTTCATCCCGGCCGTGCAGAAGGGTCTCGTCGAAGCGATGGAGAGCGGGGTGGTCGCCGGCTACAAGGTTGTGGATGTGAAGGTGACCCTCTTCGACGGTTCGTACCATGACGTCGATTCCGACGAACATTCATTCAAGATCGCCGGGAGGATGGCCTTTAAAAAAGGGTTCAGGGAGGCGAAACCGATTATCCTGGAACCGATCTATGAAATTGAAGTCAGCGTCCCCGAGGAGTACATGGGCGACGTCATGGGGGACATCTCCAGCCGACGGGGCAAGATCCTCGGAATGGACTCCGACGGGGTCACCCAGGTCATCAGGGCCCAGGTCCCCCTGAAGGAACTCTTCAGGTATTCGACCACGCTGAGGTCGATGACACAGGGGCGCGGCATCCACAAACAGAAGTTCGACCATTACGAAGAAACGCCGCGCGATGTCGCCGAGAAGATCGTCGCCGAACACGCCAAACACAAGGTCGAAGAGGAGGCGTAAACGCCCATCGGACTGCCCGGACCCGTATGAAACGGCTGCATTCGCCCTGGAGGTCCGACTACATCCAGTCCGTCAAGACCCCGGCCGGGAAAAAGGGGTGCGTGCTCTGCGCGGCGTGGAAGTCACGCCGTGACGACCGGCATCTTGTGGTCACCAGGGGGAAACATTCCTTCGTGATCCTCAACCTGTATCCGTACAACAGCGGTCATTGCATGATCGTGCCGTCCCGTCACGTCGGACGGCTCGCCGGCCTGAGCGGGGCCGAGTACGCAGAAATCTTCCGGTCCATCCGCAGTGTGGTGGCGGGACTCGAAAAGATTTCATCGCCGGACGGGTTCAACATCGGGTCCAATCTCGGGCGCACCGCGGGGGCGGGAATCGACGGCCATGTGCATTTCCACGTCGTCCCGAGATGGAACGGGGACACGAATTTCATGCCCGTCCTGGCGGACGTCAAGGTGATCTCCGAAGAGATGAAGACCACGTGGGGCAAACTCAGGAGCGAGCTGAAGGGCAGACGCCGCTGAGACTGCACTCTCCGCAGAGCGGTTTTCTCGCCCTGCATACCCGTCTCCCGTGCAGTATTAAGAGGTGGGAGAAATCGATCCAGGAACGCCTCGGAATCAACTCCATGAGATCCGCCTCGATTTTCACCGGGTCCGTTTCTGCGGTGAGTCCGAGCAGCCCCGAAATCCGCTTCACGTGCGTATCCACAACGACCCCGACTGCCTTCCCGAACGTGCTTCCAAGGACGACGTTCGCGGTCTTTCTCCCCACACCGGGCAGCCGCACAAGCTCTTCCATCGAATCGGGAACGCTCCCGCCATGCCTTCTCACCAGCTCCGCCGAGCAGCGGCGGATATTTTCCGCCTTTGCCCGATAAAAACCCGTTGACCTGATGATAGCTTCGATCCGGCCGGGAGCTGACGAGGCGTAGTCGGCGGCGGTCCGGAACGTAGCGAAAAGCAGGGGGGTGACCTTGTTGACCCTCTCGTCGGTGCACTGCGCCGAGAGGATGGTCGCGACCAGCAGCTGGAGCGGGTCGGTGTGGCTCAGCGCCGTACGCGCGCCGGGGTGCCGGGCGCGCAGCCTCCGGATGATCCCAGCCGCGCGTTTTTTCCGTTCGTCGTGGGATTCTTTCGGAATTCTCATGCGGGATGGGCTGCGGGAGAGCATCGGATAGGGCGGCATGGATTTCGAACAGAAATCACCGGGCGAGGATCCTGGCGACCCCGGCAAGGGTTTTCGTGTTGAACACGTCGCGGGGCCCGAGCCATCCCTTCCGGGCAACGTCGATCCCGAAGCGCACATCGCCCAGGCCGGCCACGCTGTGCGCATCGGGATTGATCGCTATCAGGACCCCCCTGTCGCGCGCATACCGGCAATGGCTCCAGTCGAGGTCCATCCTGCGCGGGTTCGCGTTGATTTCGATCATTTTTCCGTAGTCGGCGGCGGCCTCGATGACCTCTTTCATTTTAAGCGGGTATCCATCCCGTTCGAGGAGCAGTCTGCCGGTGGGGTGGCCGAGCATGGTCACGTGTTTGTTTTTCAGGGCACCGATGATCCTTTTGGTGGCCTCTGCATCCGTCATGTTGAACCAGCTGTGGACGGAGGCGACGACGTAGTCGAACAGAGCCAGCGTCCTGTCATTCCAATCGAGGGTGCCGTCTGACAGGATGTCCACCTCGGTCCCCGAAAATATTCTGAAACCTTCCTGGTCTCCGTTCAGTCTGTGGATTTCCCCGATCTGTCTCGCGACGTCTTTTCCGGACAGGCCGCCCGCGTAGGCCGCCGCCCGGCTGTGATCGGCGATGCCGAGGTATTCCCACCCCAGCTCCTTCGCAGCCCGGGCCATCCCTCCCAGGGTGTTTCGACCGTCGCTGTAGGTGGTGTGGCAGTGGAATGTTCCCCTCAGGTCGGTTGTTTCGACGAGGCGGGGGAGCTGTTGTCCGGTTGCCGCCGCGATCTCACCGGTGTCTTCACGTAACTCGGGCGGAATATAGCCCAGGCCCAGGGCATTGTAGACATCGGATTCGCTCAGGCATTGCGGGGGTTTCACCGGAGAGGACTTCCTGCCCCGCACAACCCGCGGTTTCGCCCGACTCTTCCCCCGGACGGCCGTAAAGCCATATTCGTTCAGGGACCATCCGAAGTCCGTGGCACGGGCGCGGAGTTTCACGTTATGCTCCCTGCTCCCGGTGAAGTACTGCAGTGCGAAGGGGTATTCCGCGACGGTGACGACCCGGAGATCGCACTGCATACCGGAGCCAAGGACCACCGAGCACCTGGTGGATCCGGATGAGAGGACGCGGCCCGCATCCGGAATCGCCGTAAAACCGCTGATGATCCCGCGATGAAACCTGGCGGGGGCGCCGGCGAGGAGATCGATGTCGCCGATGACGGGCATCCGCCGGCGGAGACTCCCCGCGACCCCGCACTCTGCGACCCCGGGCAGCGCGGCCACGATTCCCAGCAGGGATTCCGCCGTCGCCTCCGCTTCCCGGATGAGACTCTTGCCCTGATAGAGCTTGAGCAGGTCCAGGTTTTTCAGAATGTTCGCCCGGCTCTTCGCCCCGAAGCCACCCACCCTGTCAAGAAGATCGCCTGATGCGGCTTTCCTGAGTTTATCGAGTGAATTGATTCCGAGTTTTTCGTAGAGAAGCCGGACTCTCTTCGGTCCGAGTCCCTGGACTTTCATCATGTCGAGCAGGCCTGCCGGCACGGAGGCCCGGAGCCTGTCGACCTCGTCGGATTTCCCCTTCAGTGCAAGATCGGAAATGACGGGAGCCAGGCCCTTTCCGATACCCTTCAAACCGGTCAGCGTTCCCCCGGCTGCGCGGGTCTTCATCTCTTCGGTGGACGAGGAGATCAGGCGGGATGCGTTATGAAATGCGCGGCATTTGAAGGGGTTCTCACCGAGGATCTCAAGGAGTATGGCCATCTCCTCGAGGATGTCGGCGATTTCCCTGTTCTGCACGCGGTTCTGTATCCGGATGATATCGTGGGATGAGACTATGCCTCTGTGAGGAGGTCGGGCAGCTCCGGGCTCGGGATTCGGTGCGGTCCGACGAGTTCGCGGAGCCTCAGAAGATATTCTGCGACGCGATCATACTCTGTAAAATGCATGAGTTCCTGCCTGATTTTAGAGATACCCGGCAGGTTTTTCAGATACCCCGCGTAGTGTTTCCGGAATTCGATAACTCCCTTCGGCTCCCCCTTATGGAGGACGGACAGCCTCAGGTGTTCGAGGAGGAGATCGATTCTTTCTTCCATGGCTGGCGGGGGCAGGATGCGGCCGGTTTCCAGGTAGGGTTTGATTTCCCTGAAGATCCAGGGGTTATGGACCGCGCCGCGTGCGACCATGACGGCGTCGCAGCCGGTCGAATCGAAGACGTTCTTTGCTATCCCCGGAGTATCGATCCCGCCGTTGACGATCACCGGTATCGAGACGGCGTTCTTTACGTCCGGGATCCGGCTGTAATCCGGATCCCCGGAGTGCCCCTGAGAACGGGTCCTGCAATGGATGGTGATGGCCTTCGCCCCGGAGTCCTCGACCATCCGGGCAACTTCACAGATGATGATCGAATGTTCGTCCCAGCCGAGCCGCGTCTTCACAGTTACGGGCAGATCGGTCGAACGGACCACGGACTCGATGATCCGGCGCATCTTCGGCAGATCTCTCAGGAGTCCTGCGCCGGAGCCGTGGCCGGCGATGTTTTTCACCCAGCAGCCGCAATTGATGTCGATCAGGTCGGGAGCGAGGGAGGAGGCGATAATAGCCGCGCCCTCCATCGAAATGTCGGTCCCACCATAGATCTGGATGCCGAAAGGGCGCTCCTCCTCCAGGAACCTCATCTTGGATTGCGTCTTGCGGACACGACGGACCAGGCCCTCCGAGTTGACGAACTCGGTGAACATCAGGTCTGCGCCCATCCTCTTGCAGATCAGCCGGAAGGGGATGTCGGTCACGTCCTCCATCGGGGCCAGGATGACCGCTTTCGGCATCTCTATTTTTCCGATTCGCATAAATTCCAGCAATAAATTATTGAATATCCGGCAGGATTGCAAACAAAAGGGCCCGGGAAGGAAACTCCCGGGCCCGACAAGTGTCGTTCGGCCCGAAGGGGCCGGAACTCCCGATCTTACTATTTCATAAGCAGGATCTTTTGCGAGGCTGTAAACTCGTCCGCCCGCATCCGGATGATGTACATCCCGGTCGGAACGACCGCGCCGCCGTTGTCACGACCGTCCCAGGAAAGCACAAGGGAGGCGGCTTCGTGGGTCCCGGAGAGCAGCGTGGTGATCAGCCGGCCGAGCAGATCGTAGACCGCAACTTCCACCTCCGTCGTCTTCGGCAGGTCCACCGTGAAGTGAGTCACCGGGTTGAACGGATTCGGATAGTTTCGGCTCAGGGCGAAGGTCGCCGGGAAATTGACGCCCTCCGAGAGCCGGATCACGATGTTCTTGACGTTTTCGCTCCTGATCATCACCGATCCCGATCCTTCCATCACCTGCCGGACCGATTTGCCGTCGGTGATGTCGCTCAGGACCATCGTGCGCGCGCCCTTCACCGGGGTGGAGATGTTCCAGTGGACGATCACGGGATAAGCCGCGCCCTGGATCGCGATCGGGTACTCGTACATCCGGCCGTCGACCGGCGCATCGGGATAGCTTTCGACCATCCTCTGGCTGGAGAACCGGACGTCGTAGGAACCCGCCGGGGGAGCCGGGGGCAACTCGAAGTAACTGAGCTCGTTGCGTATCCGGCCTTCGCCGCCGAGATAGAGGCTCTGCGAACGGCCGGTGGCATCGGTGATCGTGACCCTGTTCAGGCCGGCCAGGTCGGTTTCGCCGACGACGGAGGCGGCCGCTTTCGGTGCGGCGCCCGAGGAGAGCATCTGGAGCGTTCCTGCGCTGTCCATCTTCACCCAGAATCCCTTCCCGGGCTGGATCTGGAACGCCACGAAATACCCGCCGGTTCCGTAACCGTAGTAGCTGGATACGACGGTGCCGCCGGTGGCAATGATCGAGCCAACCGGGACGAAACTGGAGGGGCCGCCGATCAGGTTCCACTTGTCTGCCACGGTCGCCGTCACATCGTCATCGAATGTCCCGGGCGAACTGCCGACGCCTCCCTGGCCGTTAAATTTCAACCAGACACCCTGGCCCTTTGTAACCGAATCCTTCGGGACGTAACCGTTTGAATAGCTGAAAGCGGCCGAAACGGCGGTCGGGAAGAGACTCGTCCTGGAGTAATCCCCGTCGTTCGGCGTAAGCGAAACGGCGACGATATTCCAGCCGTCCAGGGCGACGGTGCCGATGTTCGGGTAGAGCTTTACACACCAGTTGTCCCTGGGCTTGGATTCGAACGGGTACGTGTTCCGGTTGACGTAGATCCATCCCGGCGACGGGCCGGAGATCGCGTTCGAATCGGCCTGCATCCCCACCAGGGCGGCGGAATCGAGTCCGGTGGTCCCGACGCTTTTGTATTGAAATTCGACCGTCCCGTCGCAGCGGTTGAGAACGGCGCGGAACGTCGTGATATCGTCGAGCGCTCCGGTGGTTTCGAACGCCCCGATGGAGTCCCATTCGGCGATGAACAGGCAACTGTCGCTGTTATTCCCATACCGGATGGCCCCATACGTCCCGACGGTATCTTCCACGATGAAATCCGCCCAAAACGGGGCGATGAACATCCCCGGCATGTTGCCCGCCCCGGCGGTATCGGTCCTTCCGGATTTTTGCGCGTTCGGGAAATCCCAGAATGTCGTTGCGTATCCGTTCGCATTCACGTCAAGGGTGTCCGTGGCTCCCTTACTGAGAGCGAGCGCGCCGTTGACCCCGATCCAGGCATACCTGAAGGTATCTCCGAAGAGCATGAAACTCGATCCCATATCGAACGGGCCGGCCGTCCCGTCGTCCATCGGGGCCGTCCCGGACCCGGAATAGGGCGGTACGAAAAAGCTGGCGTTGCTCACCAGTGTCCCGGTGGCGGAGATATCCTGATCGGTGCAGGTCGAACCGGTGTCGGCGGTGTACCACTCGCTCCGTAGAGAGACGATCCTGTACTGGTTCGAGCCGGTCGAGTCGGTGAACCCGGTCGAATCCGATGCCACGACCTTATAGGCGATTCTGTCGTCCACCGATCCCCCGGGGATAGACGCCTCCCATGTGTCGGCGCCGAGATACAGAAGCGGAATGTCGGGTTGCGGCGTGCCGTTCAGGGTGTATCTGATCGACGCCCATTCCACGCCGGCGGTCAACGGGTTCTCGGGATTGCAGTCCTGGATCACCACCTGGATGACCTGCGGATCGGTGGAAAACGTATTATTGAGATTGGTCAGGTTGCTGAATGTGGGCGGGATGTTTGTTGTCACAGACATGGTGTACCAGAAAAGGATGTTGAAATCACCCCTGGCGACCCACCCCGGGCAGGTGAAACCGGGCTGGATCTCGACGATATGTTCGTAGAATTTCCAGTTGTGCGTCTGCATCGAATCGTCTTCGGTGATGGCATAGAACCCGGTTTGATCTTCCTCCGCCTGCGGGACGTGCGGACCGTAGATGCGGATGGTGATGAAAAACGGATTACCGACGGTGATGTTCGGCACTCCGAGGTCGCCGAGGGCGTAGTAATTCACGGCGAAAGCCTGTTCCACCTTGGGCGCACCGCCGAAGCCCCAGATCTCGTCGCCCATCGGGCTGAATGACGGCGTCGCTCCGGACACGGTGGAGAACCATGTCGTATCGGTCGCATCCTCCGGGAAGGCCGCCACACCGTTGTCGAGATCATTGGTATTGATGTAGTAACCCCAGCACAGTCTGCCGGGCTTGGGATACCCGGAGTATCCCGGGCCGCTGCCGGGATAGATGTTGGATTCGAAGAGCCTGACCGTCACGGTGGAATCGAGGCTTCCGACGTCGGACGAATACCAGAGAACGGTGTCGATCGTGCCGCTCGCCGGTGCGACATACCACATCGCCATGATGTCCTGGTGAAACCCGATGTGGTTCACGTTGACCGCCGGATTCTGGTCAAGGGAAAATCCGAAGGTGGCCTTGTCCGTACAGACCGCGCTTGTGACGTTCTTCGCCAAGTACCGTTTGATGGTTTCCCGGACGCTTGTATTCTTGTAGATCGGTATGGCATCCCCGCCGGGAGAGACGAGGATTTTTTTCTGTCCGACGGCAAGTCCGGAGCCGATCAGGCAGATAAGCAAGATCGGAATCAATTTTTTCATACACTACCTCTTGAATCGTGAATTGATGGATTTGGTCGATGGTACAGTATTATCGTGTATTTTGGGAAGATAATCAATCCCGGCGGGAGTATCCGGCTGCAGCGAGGGTTGCGTTCAGCCCCCTGGCGGTTTTCATCAATCGTCCAAGCATCCGCCTCGAATATGGGTTGAATCGGTATAAATCCTTTAAAATATGTTCCGGATCGGCAGCGGCCCGTCGCGCGATGGTGCGCAGGTACATGGCCGTGGGATTTTCAATCAGGGGTCGATGGACCGGCAGGTGAGGACCAAGCAGATGGCCGACCCATTGTGTGAGAAAAAGAGTGGATGTGATTATTTTATCATGTGTTACAGCGTTCGTCTCAACAGGTTTCAGTGCGTATTTTTTCAGTGTCCCGACCAACCTTCGGTGGCAGGCATTGCTGGATCTGCCCCGGCAGACGGCCACCGTGAGACGTGAGAGACCCTCCCGGGCGCTGTCCGGGCCGAAAAGGGGATGCAGGCCGGCATAGGAAACCGAACTGGGGAGATATCGTTTCATCCACCGCATCGGAGCTTCCTTCAGGGCCGAAACGTCGACGACAAAAGCCCCCGGCATGAATCGTCTTCCTTCCCGTCGTAGAAAAGCCTCCAGACGGTGGAGGGGCATTGCCAGGATCACGATCGGATAATTCCCGATCTCCAGCTGGGTGACCCGTTTGAGACCGGCCGCCGGTCTGACGGTTTTCCGGGATTCCAGAACCGAGACGTGAAAATCGGTTCGGACAATGCCCGCGATGAACCTGCCGAACCTGCCGTAACCGACGATGAGGAGATTCTCCCGTTTCATCGCTTCTGTATCCCGCGTGAATGCCGGAAGATTCCTCCGTACACCGTCCGGATCAGCTTCTCGTCGAGGATCGTTTCGTCGAGGAGGGCTAGCCTCGCGTCGAGGATGGATTTTTCCCTTTTGGGATCGGCGATAATGGCCCCGGAGCGTTTTTTCAGTTTCCCGAGATCGGCGACCATCGCCTGCCGCTGGTTCAGGAGGATGACCAGGGCGTCGTCCAGCAGGTCGATCCCGCGCCGCAGGGCGGCGAGACCGGAGACTCCCCTGGTGAATTGCTGCCTCAGGAGATGATCGGCGAGGACCATCGCTACCATCGATTCCACGACAGGGACCACCCTCGGGCAAATGCACGGATCGTGTCTGCCGCCGACCGAGATGCTGAGCGCACGGCCCCGGGTATCGACGGTCCGTTGCCGTTTCAATATGGACGAGGGCGGTTTCACAGCGACCCGCATGACGATATCCTCCCCGTTCGAGATCCCCCCCAGCACCCCTCCGGAATGGTTGGTACGGGTCCCTACCCTGCCCGTGGCGCGTGATACGGTGAACTCGTCGTTGTGTTCGCTCCCTTTCATCCCGGCTGCGGCGAACCCGG
>DATEDB010000039.1:0-5258 GCA_035286625.1 Bacteroidota bacterium | reverse complement strand
AAGAGAGAAAACCCGACCAGGACGCTTTAATGATTTGCGACGGCGACCGTCCCGTCGCTCTGGCCGGGATCATGGGAGGGGCAAATTCCGAAATTTCGGTTTCGACTACAAAAGTTGTACTGGAATCGGCATATTTCGATCCGGTGAGCATCAGAAAAACATCGAAAATGCTGTGTATTTCATCAGAGGCCTCACAACGGTTTGAACGTGGGGCGGACCCAAACGTCACCGTCCGGGCGCTCGACAGGGCAGCCGGCCTCCTCGT
Source organism: Bacteroidota bacterium (assembly GCA_035286625.1). GTDB lineage: Bacteria > Bacteroidota > Ignavibacteria > UBA10030 > SZUA-254 > SZUA-254. The sequence goes on along the minus strand of DATEDB010000039.1, from coordinate 4,993 downwards.
GGAGTATGCGGGCGGCATCGTTCAACCGAAACTCATCGATGTCTACCCAAAAAAAATTCCCAATCGGGTGGTTCGTTTCAGAAGGCAGAAATCAAATCAATTGTTAGGTCTAAATCTATCAGCAAAAGAAATTTCAAGGCTTTTAAAGAGAATTAGCATTGGCGTTCTGGCTGTGAAAAATCGAAAAGGCGAATTGAAATTTCGAATACCGACATGGCGACCGGATATCACAAGGGAAATTGACCTGGTGGAGGAGGTTGCCCGTCTCCATGGATACGACAAGATAGGGGCCGATGATACCATCCGGTTAAAACTGGATCGGAATCAAGCATCGGCGGAGCTGGACGATAGACTTAGGGAATATCTTTCCGCTTCCGGCTATCAGGAGATCATCACAAACAGCATGCTTGCGGCAACCGCCGCAGGGAACGGACAGGATGAGAGGGTTCATATCGCGAATCCCATAAGCGAAGAAATGTCCACTCTTCGAACTGATCTTTTGTATCCGATGTTAACCGTTATAAAACATAATATCTTCAACGGTTTATCATCATCCAGATTCTACGAAATTGGGAATACGTATCGTCGTGATCCGGCCTCCGACCCGGAGGCCTTGGATGGGTACCGTGAGGAAATACATCTTCTACTTGCTGTTTATGGCATCGAAAATCCGGTATTTTGGAATGAAGAAACAAAAAATTCGGACATTTTTACTTTAAAGGGCGAGTGTAACGCCTTGCTGAGGAAGATTTCGCTTGACAATCCAACATATATTCCTTATCCTACCCCGACAGCTTTAAGTGAGCGTTCTATCTTCATTGAAATAAGTGGAGAACGAGTAGGAACGATAGGAATGGTTTCGACGAATCTTTTGAAACAATTCGATCTCGAGACGGATATATTTTTTCTTGATCTCTCTCTTGAACGGATCGGGAGGTTTTCAAAGGGCGTCACGAAGTTCCGACACTATTCCAGGTATCCGACAGTTCTCCGTGATCTCGCGATCGTTGTGGATGAATCGGTCACAATTGGTGAGATCGAGAACCGTATCAGAACAGCCGCAGGGGTAATCCTGGGTGGTATCACTCTCTTTGATATCTTCAGGGGCGACCGGCTGGGAAGCGGGAAGAAAAGTTGTGCGTTTTCACTCGAATTCATCCCCAGGGAAAGAACCCTGGAACAGGCTGATATTCAGGCGGTGATGAACCGGATCACCGGAAGCCTGGTTTCTGGACTAAACGCAATCTTGCGTGAATAGTGACAAAAGGAGAACATCAGTTGAATTCGGATCAGGATCCCGGGACGCTCGAAATCCAGACGGACGAGGTTACCCGGGTGGAAACCATCCTCAGGGACCTCTGGGAGAAACTCAGGAGTTCCGCCAGGAATATCCACGATGTGAGGGAGGAACGAAACGCTCTCAGGGAGAAGGTCTCGTACCTGGAGCAGGAGCTCGAAAACCACAAGGTCGGAATCCAAAAAAAGGAGAAGGAAATCCGCGCGCTCCGGGCCGAACATCTCCAGCTGGTCAACTCCAACGGTAAAAACGCCCTGACCGAGGAAGAGCGGGAATTTCTCAAAACGAAGATTCGCGATTTGATTGTGAAAATAAACTCGTATCTTTAAGAAGTATCGGTAATTCTTTAATACGTTTGACTGGAAGAAATGACTCCCTGTACGATAATTCGAGCGACTGAAATTCATGGCTATCGACGGTAAAAGCATCAAGGTCAAGATCTTTGGGTCGGAATATCCTCTCCGCGGTGAAAGCGAGGAGCTGACAAAAAAGGTCGCCAACTACGTCGACCATATGATCAATTCCATCCACACGAAGATCCCCGAACAGCCGCCGCTCACGGTGGCCGTCCTCTCGGCGTTGAATATCACCGAGGACCTCTTCAAGGAACGGGAGAAGATGAAATCGCTCTCGGGTCTGCTGGAGTCGGAGATCGGCAGGATGAACGATTTCCTGGATCAGAATATCAACCTCGAATCGTAGGCATTTCTTACCGTTCTTTTCCATACACGACGGGTGGTCGTTCAAGAAATAAAATTTACCGCACCGTCAGCCTTGTCTGAAGAGCAATCTTCGGACTTGTGAGTCAAACTATTAAAGAATCTGACAAATTACTTTAATCGGGAACTCGACTCATGAGTGTCGTATTACAGGCCTCACCCCGGTAACACGGGGTTCCCGGCCCGGTTCGCCGGTCCGGGGACAGTGGACGTAAGAAACACTCAGGGGAGTACCCACCGTGTCTTGAAAGAGATTCTTCAATACACATGACTCACGGGCTGGGTGCGGTTTTTTTTATTTTTAGGCAATCCGGAGGCTATATGGAGACGGATGTTGTGACGATCGCTGTGCTTTCGGTGATCCTGCTTCTGGGAGGCTTCGCCCTCGGCTGGATTCTCCAGGAACGCAAGGGCAAGCGCAGTGTCGCGAAAGCCCGGGCCGAGGCCAGGGAGATCATCGCCCGTGCCGAGACGGCGGCCGAGGCACAGAAGAAGACCAGGCTCGCCGAGGCGAAGGTGGAATGGGAGCGGAGAAAACAGGAATTCGAAAAAGAGTCGAACGCGAGGAGAAATAAAAGCCAGTCGTTTGAAAAACAGCTCTCCGCCCGGGAGGAGAACCTCGAACGGAAGGTTGAACTCATCGACAGGAAGGAACGCGATCTCGCCGGACTGAGAAAGGAGATCGACGAGAGGCTCAGGCTCACCGCGGAAAAAAGCGAGAAGCTCGCGCAGCTGATCCGGGAGGAGAACCAGCGCCTGGAGCGCACCGCCGGCCTCAGCAGCGAAGACGCCCGGAAAATGCTCATGGAAAATCTCGTGGACGAAGCGAAGGGTGAGGCGGTCCAGACCCTCAAGGATATCCGTGAGATGGCGAAAACCGAGGCGCGCACAGAAGCCCAGAAGATCATCGTCCAGGCGATACAGAGGACCGCGGTCGATCATTGCGTGGAAACGACGGTGAGCGTCCTGCACATCGAGAACGAGGAGATGAAGGGGAGGATCATCGGCAAGGAGGGCAGAAATATCCGCGCGTTCGAAGCCGCGACGGGGATCGACGTCATCGTGGACGACACGCCCGAAGCCGTCATCATCTCCGGGTTCGACCCCCTCCGGAGGGAGGTGGCGCGCATCTCCCTCGAACGGCTGATGGCAGACGGCCGGATCCACCCCGCGAGGATCGAGGAGGTCGTCGAAAAAGTCAGGGCGGAACTCGACGAAGAACTTCTCCATATTGGCGAGAACGCGCTCATCGAAGGGGGGATGCACGGCGGTCACCGCGAGCTCATCCGGCATATCGGCATCATGAAATACCGGTCAAGTTACGGACAGAACCTCCTGGCTCACAGCCTCGAAGTCGCCCATCTCGCGGGCCTGATGGCGGTCGAGCTCGGACTCGACCCGGGGACGGCAAAGAGGGGGGGGTTGCTGCACGACATCGGGAAGACGATCGATCGGTCCGTCGAGGGCCCCCACGCGCTGCTCGGGATGGACCTTGTCAAGAAATACGGCGAGGCTCCCGTCGTCGTAAACGCCGTCGGCGCCCACCACGACGACATCCCGATGGAAAGTTCCATCGCGGTCCTGGTCCAGGCGGCCGATTCCATCAGCGGAGCCAGGCCCGGCGCCAGGCGCGAGAACGTGGAGGCCTATGCAAAACGGCTCCAGAGGCTCGAAACCCTCGCCAATTCGTTCAACGGCGTGGCAAAGACGTACGCCATCCAGGCCGGGCGCGAGATCAGGGTGATCGTCGAGCATGACAGGGTGGACGACACGATGGCGGACCAGCTCGCGCACGACATCGCCAAAAAAATCCAAACGGAAATGGAATACCCGGGCCAGGTCAAGGTGACCGTTATCCGCGAGAGGCGATCGGTCGCCTACGCGAAATGAAACCCCGCACCCTCGCCGTCGCGATCACCGGCGGCATCGCCTCCGGGAAATCCGAACTGGCCTCCGCATTCCGGGAAATGGGAGCCCGCGTCATCAGCGCCGACCTCGAGGCGAAGGCCATCCTTGCTGGCGACCGGTCGGTCCGCCGGAAGATCATCGGACTCCTCGGGGGGGAGGCCTATGCCTCGGGCGGGAAAGTCAACCGCGCCTTCATCGCAGACCGGATATTCTCCCGGCCCCCACTGAGACGCAGGGTGAATGCGATCGTCCATCCGCCCGTTATCCGCCGCGTAAAACGGATGATCGCCGGTGAGAAAAGGTCCCGACGACGGCGGATGGTCGTGGTGGAGGCGGCCTTGATCTATGAGGCCGGCATGGAGGACATGTTCGACGCGGTGATCATGGTCAACGCGCCCGCCGAATTGCGCATCGCGCGGATCAGGCGCAGGGATGGGATCACCCGGCGCGAGGCCATGGGGAGGATACAGGCCCAGGGTTCGAACCGGAAGAAAGCCTCCGTCGCGGATTTCATCGTCGCCAACCGGGGTGATCTGCGCGCCCTCCGGCGGTCCGCCCGCTTCCTCCACAGGCTCCTGAGTGGAATCGCGGGCTCCTGGTCCTGACCCTTCCGACACCCGCTTCCACACCCGCCATATGGAACAACACTATGATTTCATCGTCATCGGGAGCGGGATCGCCGGGCTCTCTTTCGCGCTGGACGCCGCCGCCCTCGGCTCGGTTCTGATCCTTACCAAGAAATCAAGCGCGGACTCCAACACGAACTACGCGCAGGGCGGGATCGCGGCGGTGCTCTCTGCCGACGATTCGTTCAGGCTGCATATCGAGGACACCCTGAGCGCGGGCGTGGGGCTCTGTCACCCCGACGCGGTCGATGTGCTCGTAAGGGAGGGTCCGGCCAGGGTCCGTGAGCTGATGGACCGGGGGGTGGAATTTACGAGTGCAAACGGCCGCCTGGAACTGGGCCTTGAGGGCGGGCATTCCAGGAGGCGGATCGTCCATGCCAGGGACAGGAGCGGGGCTGAAATCGAGCGGGCCCTCCTGCAGGCGGTCTCGGCAGAGCAGAACA
>DATEDB010000038.1:0-4541 GCA_035286625.1 Bacteroidota bacterium | reverse complement strand
GACGGCGTCGACACCGCCCGGGGTGATCACCGACTCGGAGAGTATGCCGCAGATCTTCCGGCCTGAGACGGTCACGTCGTTCGGCCATTTGCATCCCGCGTCCCTCCCGCACAGTTCCTCCACGCACGCCGCCACGGAGACCGAGGCATAGAGCGAGACGAGCCCGAGAAGCTCCGGTTCGACGCGCGGCCTCAGCACGATGGAAAAAAGCAGGTTTTTCCCGGGCTCGGATTCCCACACCCTTCCATGCCGGCCGCGACCGGCGGTCTGTTCACGCGCCATGACCACCGTACCCCCGGGAGCGCCCTTCATGGCGAGGTCGCGCGCCCTGCTGTTCGTGGAATCGACGGAGGCGAAGACGTGGACCACGCGGCCGAACGACCCAGACCCGCCCGCCCCGGCGGCCGGAGCATAGAGCCCTGAGGTGACTGTGGCCCATCCCCCCGAGTCGAGAATTTGCCTGAGCTCTGATACGTTCAACATTCGGTCATCGTTGGTTGGAATTCGTGATCGGCCCGGGCCGGTCGCATGACATCACCGGGGGACGCTTTGGCAGACATATCGGTTATATCTGACACAGTGTCGGGATAAATTGGTCGTTTTTCAACTGAAACAATCGAAATATATACATTTTATTGATTTAATGATAAATTCGATCTTGGCACGTCTATTGTACGTTAAATAATGGATTCTAACCATTTATCTCAAGGTTATTCACTATGTCCAATAAAATTATCGGAATCGACCTCGGCACGACCAACTCGGTAGTGGCCGTCATGGAGGGGAACGACCCGGTGGTCATCGCCAATGCCGAGGGCGCGCGCACTACTCCGTCGGTCGTCGGTTTTACGAAAAACGGCGAACGCCTGGTCGGCCAGGCGGCGAAGCGCCAGGCCGTGACGAACCCCGAGAACACGATTTTCTCCATCAAACGGTTCATGGGCCGGTTCCAGAATGAGGTCAATGAGGAAATGAAACTCGTCCCCTACACCGTTGTGAAGGGGGATAACAACACGGCGCGCGTGCAGGTCGGAGACCGCGTGTATTCGCCCCCCGAGATCAGCGCCATGGTCCTGCAGAAGATGAAACAAACCGCCGAGGATTACCTCGGTTCGAAAATCACCGACGCCGTCATCACCGTCCCCGCATATTTCAACGACGCTCAGCGCCAGGCCACCATCGAGGCCGGCGAGATCGCCGGTTTTAAGGTGCGGCGGATCATCAACGAGCCCACCGCGGCCGCGCTTGCCTACGGCCTCGACAAGAAGAGCAGGGACCTGAAGGTCGCGGTGTTCGATCTGGGCGGCGGCACGTTCGATATTTCGATCCTCGAACTGGGCGACGGCGTATTCGAGGTGAAGTCGACCAACGGCGACACCCATCTCGGCGGAGACAACTTTGACTACCGGATACTGGAATATATCGCCGACGAATTCAAGAAACAGGAAGGCGTGGACCTTCGCAAGGACCCCATGTCCCTCCAGCGACTGCGCGAAGCCTCCGAGAAGGCGAAAATGGAGCTTTCCCAGCTGATGCAGACGGAGGTGAACCTCCCGTTCATTACCGCGACGGCCGACGGTCCGAAACACCTCAACATGACCATCACCAGGGCGAAGTTCGAGCAGCTGGTGGAGGACCTGGTGAAACGCTGCATGCCTCCGGTCGAGGCCGCGCTGAAGGACGCGGATCTCAACCCCTCCCAGATCGACGAGATCATCCTCGTGGGCGGCATGACCCGCATGCCGAGGATCCAGCAGCTGGTGAAGGATATCTTTTCGAAGGAAGGACACAAAGGGGTCAACCCCGACGAGGTGGTGGCGGTCGGGGCGGCCATCCAGGGCGGAGTGCTTTCGGGCGACGTCTCCGATGTCCTGCTGCTCGACGTCACGCCCCTCAACCTCGGCATTGAAACGCTGGGGGGGGTCATGACACCGATGATCACATCCAACACCACCATACCCACCAAGAAAAGCGAGATCTTTTCCACCGCGGCGGACAACCAGCCCTCGGTGGAGATTCACATTTTACAGGGCGAGCGCCCGATGGCCGTCGACAACAGGACCCTCGGACGCTTCCACCTCGACGGGCTGCCCCCGGCGCCGCGCGGCGTGCCGCAGATCGAGGTGACCTTCGACATCGACGCCAACGGGATGCTCCACGTCATGGCGAAGGACAAGGCCACCAACAAGGAACAGAGCATCAGGATCACATCCTCCAGCGGGTTGAGCAAGGAGGAGGTCGAAAAAATGAAGAAGGACGCCCAGTCGCACGCCGCCGAGGACCGGAAGAAGAAAGAGGACATCGAAGCGAAGAACCAGGCGGACAACCTCGTGTTCCAGACTAAAAAACATCTCGCGGAGTTCGGCGACAAGGTGCCCGCCGGCCTGAAATCGAAGGTCGAAAAGGCAGCCGATGATCTCGATGCGGCCGTCAAGGGCGGCGCCACGTCCGAGATCAGGGCGAAGACGGACGCGCTGAACGCGGTGTGGAGCGAAGCTTCCGAGGCGATGTACCAGAGCGCGACCGCGGACGCCAAGGGAGCTCCCGGCCCACGCCCGCAGGGGGGAGCGGGTCCGCAGGAGGCCCCGGGAATGAAGGATGAGAAGTCTGAAAACGCCGTCGAGGACGCATCCTTCGAGGTCGTGGACGACAAGGACAAGGAAAAAGAGAAGTAACGCCATCCCGGGTCCGCCCCCCAAAAATTAAAAGGGCGGGCAGACGTTTCACGCCGCCCGCGATGACTCTCACGGGCGGTTTTTTTATGGGGAAACGCAGATGAACTTTCAGAAATTTACCATCAAATCACAGGAAGCGGTCCAGAGCGCGCAGGAAATCGCCGCGAGTTTCAACAACCAGGCGATAGAACCCGAACACCTGCTGGCGGCGCTTGTCCAGGACGCCGATGGGGTCGTCGTGCCAGTCCTGCGGAAAATCGGGGCCGACACCGACGCCATCAAAATGAGAATTCCCGGGCTGATCGAAAAGCTGCCGAGGATCTCGGGCGCCGGGTCGGGGAATTTCTATTTCGGCCAGGCGATGCAGAGCGTGTTCGACGCCGCGGTGAAGGAGGCTCAATCGTTAAAGGACGAATTCGTCAGCACGGAACACCTGCTGCTGGCGATGACCCAGGTGCGTTCGGCCGCCGGCCGGCTGCTGGCCGACCAGGGAGTCACCAAAGACCGGATTTTCCGCGCGTTGAAGGACGTGCGCGGCAGGCAGCGGGTGACCGACCAGACACCCGAGGAGAAATACCGGGCCCTGAGCAAATTCGGGCGCGATCTGAACGAGCTGGCCCGGAAGGGTAAACTCGACCCGGTCATCGGCAGGGACGAGGAGATCCGCCGCGTCCTGCAGGTGCTCTCCAGGCGCACCAAGAACAACCCGGTGCTCATCGGCGAGCCCGGCGTGGGGAAGACCGCCATCGCCGAGGGGATCGCCCACCGGATCATCCAGGGGGACGTTCCGGAAAACCTGAAGTCCAAACGGCTCGTGGCGCTCGACATGGGATCGCTGGTCGCCGGCACGAGCTTCCGCGGGCAGTTCGAAGAAAGGATCAAGGCCGTCCTGAAGGAAGTGGTTGACGCCGAGGGTGAAATTATTCTTTTTTTGGACGAACTCCACACGCTTGTGGGCGCCGGAGCCGCTCAGGGGGCCGTGGACGCGGCGAACATGCTGAAGCCCGCCCTGGCCAAGGGCGAGCTGCGCGCGATCGGCGCCACCACCATCGACGAATACCGCAAGTATGTCGAAAAAGACCCCGCCCTGGAACGGCGGTTCCAGCCGGTGATGATCGACGAACCGGGTGTGGAAGACACCATCTCGATTTTGCGCGGGCTGAAGGAACGCTATGAAGTCCACCACGGCGTCAGGATCACCGACGGCGCCATCGTCGCGGCGGCACAGCTGAGCCACCGCTACATCGCGGACCGGTTCCTGCCGGACAAGGCCATCGACCTGATGGACGAGGCCGCCTCGAAACTGCGCATCGAGATCGACTCCATGCCCGGGGAGCTCGACGAGATCGAACGCCGGATCAAGCAGCTGGAAATCGAACGCGAAGCAGTCAAACGGGAGAAGGACGACGCGACCCGGTCGAGGCTGGAGATGATCACCGGCGAGCTCGCCGAACTGAACCAGGTCCGGTCGCAGCTGCGGGCCCACTGGCAGATCGAGAAAGAGCTGATCGATTCGATGCGGGGCATGAAGGGGGAGATCGAGCGGCTCAGGAACGAAGCGGAACGACTCGAACGGGAGGGGAATCTCGCCAGGGTGGCGGAAATCCGTTACGGCACGATCGCGACCCTGGAGAAGAAGCTGAAAGAAGCCGGCGTGAAACTCGCCTCGGCCCGGAAAGAGAAGAAAATGTTGAAGGAGGAGGTGGACGCCGAGGACATCGCCGATATCGTCTCGCGGTGGACCGGGATCCCGGTCAGCCGGATGCTCGAAAGCGAAAGGACGAAGCTCCTGCACCTCGAGGACCGGATCCATGAGCGGCTGGTGGACCAGGAAGACGCGGTCCGCTCGATCAGCGAGGCGATCAG
>DATEDB010000037.1:0-3821 GCA_035286625.1 Bacteroidota bacterium | reverse complement strand
CTGAAGGTCGGGCTCGAGCGGTGGAACCGTTACGGGAAGGAGTTCGGGTTCGGGTCCCCGACCGGCATTGACATCCTCGAGGAGAATTCGGGCCTCCTCCCCTCGTCGCAATACTTCGACCGCGTGTACGGCAAGGGAAGATGGACACAGGGTTACCTGGTCAGTCTCGCGATCGGGCAGGGGGAACTCGGCGTTTCGCCCCTTCAGATGGCGTGTTACGCGGCGGCCATCGCCAACAGGGGATACTGGCACACCCCGAAGGTCGTCGGGAAAATCCGCGTGAAGGAGAGCGGCACCTGGATCGACAACCAGGTCGAGACCCGCCGGATCGAGGCCGGCGACAACGTGTGGCGCATCATCCGGGAAAGCATGGACCGTTGCGTCAATTCCCCCGGGGGAACCGCGCCGCAGGCCGCCGTCCCCGGCATCAGGGTCGCGGGTAAAACAGGCACGGCCCAGAATTCCAAAATAAAAGACCACGCGTGGTTCATCGGTTTCGCGCCCGTGGACGATCCGCAGATCGCCATCGCGGTGCTGGTGGAAAACAGCGGCTTCGGGGGAACCCATGCCGCCCCAATCGCGTCGCGCTGTATCGAAAAGTTCCTGACCGGGAGGATCACGCCGCGGGCGGTGTACGCCCCGCCGGCGGTCGCGGTCCAGGACACCTCCGGGGTGGGGGACTGAGATGGAATCGGCGTTCTATAATAAGCGCGAGAGGCTCGACCGTATCGACAGGTCCGAGAGGCTCGACCCGATCATCCCCGGCTGCGTGGCGCTCCTGGTCCTGATCGGGATCGCCTCGGTGTACAGCGCCACGTACGACGCCGGCGCGTCGCAGTATTTCAACCGTCAGGTGATCTGGGCCGGCGCCGGCTTCCTGCTGATGATCGCCATCTGGCTCCTGCCCTTCCGCACGCTCCAGATGATTTCCTATCCCGCGTACGCGGTGTCCATCGTGATGCTCATCGCGGTGCTGGTGGCCGGCAAGACGGTGGCCGGCACGAAGAGCTGGTTCGGTTTCGGCGGGTTCGGCCTCCAGCCCTCCGAGTTTGTCAAGATCACGACACTCATGGCGCTCGCCTCGTATCTCTCGTACCGGCAACTCGACCGGGACCGGCTGGGCGAAATCGCGGCCACCTTCGGCATCGTCCTCCTCCCGTTCGGACTCATCGTCCTGCAGCCCGACATGGGGACGGCGGTGATTTTCCTCGGGGCATTGTTTTTAATCCTGACCTGGGCCGGGGCGCCGGTGTTTCTGCTTCTGGCGGTCGTGGCTCCCGCGGCCGCCGCCGTGGCCACGCTCTTCAACACCACGGCGTTCGTCATCGTGATCACGGCGACCCTCGCGCTGCTTTTTATCATGCGCACCAACCGCCTCCTTTCCTCGATGGTGTTCTCCCTCACCGTGCTGGTGGGCGTGTCGGTGCAGTATTTGTTCAACCAGCTCGCGCCCTACCAGCAGAAACGGATCCTGACGTTCCTCAACCCCGACGCCGACCCGCTCGGCGCCGGGTACAACGTCATCCAGTCCAAGATCGCCATCGGTTCGGGAGGCATCTTCGGCAAAGGGTTCCTCCACGGCACGCAGACACAGCTGAACTTCCTCCCGGCCCAGTGGACGGACTTCATCTACTGCGTCCCGAGCGAAGAGTTCGGTTTCGCCGGGGCGTTACTGGTCCTGGCTCTCCTGACGGCCCTCCTCCTGCGCGGGGTGCAGCTGGCGTCCATGGTAAAGAGCCGGTTCAGCAGCCTGCTGGCCATCGGCATCGTGTCCGTGCTCACCATTCACGTGATCATCAACATCGGGATGGTCATGGGCATCATGCCGGTCATCGGGGTCCCGCTTCCGTTCCTGAGTTACGGCGGATCGAGCCTGCTGACGAGCATGATCATGGCGGGGATTCTCCTCAACCTCCACAGGAACAGGAAAGAGTACTAGCCCCCGGGGGACATTCACCGGCCCGGGGCGGCTTGCGGATTGACGGGAACGTGTTTATCTTTCCCGCGTATTTTCTCATCGACATCGGACTCATTTCTCATGCCCAAAAACAATCGCAACAGGGAACTCCGCGTTTCCGAACTCCGCTGGCACTGCTCCGGTAAGACGCTGAAACCGGGCCTCACCGGGGAACCGGCGATGCCCCGAAAAATCATCGGCCAGGACCGCGCGATGAAGGCCCTGATGCTCGGCATGGAGATGAAGCGCCGCGGATACAACATCTTCGTCACGGGCTCCTCAGGGACGGGCCGGCTTACGATGATCAAGCAGTTCATCGCCGAAGCGAAGGACCAGGAGGTCACCCTCAAGGACCGCTGCTACGTCCACAATTTCAATGACAACGACCAGCCTGTCCTGATCACGCTCGGCGCGGGCGGGGGAAACCTGCTTCGCGACGAGATGGACTCCCTCATCGAAGAACTGCGGAAGAATATCCCGGCCGCGTTCGAGAGGAAGCGTTTCAAGGAGGAACAGAAACGCCTCATGGAGCACTTTCACGAGCGTCAGCAGTCGGTCCTCCGCGATTTCGAATCGAAAGTGAAGGAACGGGGCTTCGAGGTCATCCAGGTGCAGATGGGGCCGGCGGTCCGTCCCGACATCACGCCGATAATCAACAGCCAGCCGGTCACCTTCGAGCAGCTCGAGGGGATGCTGAAGGAAGGCCAGATCACCCGCGATAAAATCGACCAGATGCAGAAGGACCGCGGCGAGCTCGAGGGCCAGATGGAGGTGATACTCCGGGAACTGAGGAACATCGAACGGAAGGCGAAGGAATCCCTTGTGGAGCTGGAGGAACGCCTGATCCTCCCCGTGGTGAAGGAAAGCGTGGACGAGGTGCGCGGGAAGTTCAAACCGATGCCGGACAAGCTCGCCGCGTACCTGGGCGCGGTCCAGGAGAGCATCATGGGGGAACTGAACCGGTTCAGGTCCGGCGACGAGCCGCATATCCATGTGCCGGGTCTGCCCGCCCAGCACCCGCAGGACAACGACAAATTCGTCGAGTACGAGGTGAACGTGCTGGTGGATAATTCGCAGACGACGGGGACACCGTTTATCATCGAAACGAACCCCCGCTTCAAGAATCTTTTCGGCACGATCGAGCGCGAGGTGGACAAAAACGGCGTGTGGCGGACCGATTTCACGCTGATCAAGCCGGGGTCGATGCTCCGCGCAGACGGCGGGTACCTGGTCATCAACGCGGTCGACGCCCTGGTGGAGCCGGGCGTCTGGCCGGCGCTCAAGCGCACCCTGCGGAACGGGGAGCTGGAAATCCAGCCTCTCGAATCAGGGATTTTCGGGGCGACGTCCGCCCTCAAGCCCGAGGCGGTCGACCTTGACGTGAAGGTGATCATCCTCGGCGACGCCACGATCTATTATTTACTCTATAACCAGGACGACGACTTCAAGAAAGTGTTCAAAGTCCGCGCCGATTTCGACACCGAGATGGACAACAAGCCCGACATGATCCGCAGTTACGTGAGGTTCATCAGGTCGATCTCCCAGGAGGAAAACCTGGCCCTGTTCGACGAGTCCGCGATGAAATCGGTCATCGAGTACGGCGCGCGGCTCGCCGGAAGCCAGAATAAACTTTCGGCCCGGTTCAATCTGCTGGCGGATGTCCTCCACGAGGCCAGCTACTGGGCGGTCAAATCCGGGGAGAAGACCGTTTCCAGGAAGTACGTGGCGAAGGCGATCGACGAACGGCGGGAGCGCTCGAGGCTGATGGAGTGCAAAATGAGGGAGGTCATCCGGGACGGCACCATTATGATTGACACGCGCGGCTCGGCCGTGGGGCAGATCAACGGCCTGACCGTGATCGACC
>DATEDB010000036.1:0-2512 GCA_035286625.1 Bacteroidota bacterium | reverse complement strand
CGATGACGGCCATCGCCCCGGCCACCATCGAATAGTGGATGTTCGCCTCCAGATTTTCAACGGCGAGCGGAAGGATCAGCCCCGACGCCGGCCAGAAGGAAGATCCGACCTCGGGGGTCATCGCGTATGTCCGGAATTTCGTCGTATCCCCGTACATGAAGTCGTCGGAATTTCCCCTCGTGGAGTAGTGGACCGTCTGCAGATCCGTACCGGTCGCGTGCCGGTTCGTCCTGGCCATGTCGAATGCGAATTCCCGGTATATCAGCGAATCCCCGCTTTCGGCCGAGAGGTACCCGTACGGATAGATCAGGAGACGGCCGTGTGTGTGGTAGTTGAGGCACGTCCGAATTTCATGGAGTCTCATGAAGGCGTCGAGAGTCTGCGTCTCGGGTTCGGAGAAGGGGTTGGGTCCCCGGTAGGTGTCGCTCCCTGTGCTTGTGCTTGATCCGCCGTTCGGCGCGTTCCACATCTCGTCGGGGCCGAAATTCCGGTTGAGGTCGATGCCGAACGTTCCGTTCCCGTTGTTCCTGCGGTTCTTCCTCCAGAGTCCGCCCCCGGAAGGATTCGTCGACTCATTGTACACATACCCGTCGGCGTTGATCACGGGAATGAACCAGATCTGCCGGTTGTCCACCAGGTAAGTTGCGCGCGGATCGGATCCGTAGTGTTCGAGCAACCACCACATGTAGTAGATTACGGTCATCATCCCCGCGGGCTCCCGGGCGTGGATGAGCGCGGTGTACAGCACTTCAGGCTCGGCCGCTTCCGCGATGTCGGGGTTGTCCGAGATCTTCGCCCCCCAGATGGTTCTCCCCGCCACGGAGAACCCCACAGCCTGTTTCGCTGTGATGAGCGCGGGGTAGGCCAATTTCATGGAATCGAGCTGGGCTTCGACCTCGGCGAGGGTGTAATAACCGCCCATGCTCCCGGTGCCGAATCCGAGGGCGTCCATCGGCGCCGGTGCGAGCTGGCCGGCGAGGCTGGAAGCCGGGTCTTCGTCGGCGATCTCGAACGGGATCCCCCGCTCCCGGAGCGCTCCGATTTCTTCCGGGCCGGCGATGAATTCCATCCAACCGCCCGGCTTTCCGGTCGTTCCCTCGAAATCCAATCCGGCGGACCAGACGCGCCCGAGGAATTCCCGGTCGGGGACGAATATTTTTACCCTGCGATAATGAGGTCGTTCCACGCCGCCCGCCTGCGAACCGGAGGCGGGACCGGGGATGAGAGCGGGGAGGGCGTAAGAACCGTGCGCGGAAAATAGATACAGTATCGCGATGACACTGAACGATGCTTTCATCGGCGCTGATCTGATTCGACTGGTGGAATGATATAATATAGAGAATGGCGGGGCGATTCTCAACAGGTCCCCCTGCCCGGCCCCGAATTCCCGTCAGGACAGCGGCCCGATTCTTGACCGGAAAGGGGCGGTTTCGTACCTTGATGAGTGAATGATCGCACCACGTCCCCTGAAAAATTCGGCTGAAATCGCAAGTCCTCAGGGGGAGACGATCCGGTGCGACATTCGTGCCCCGGCCGGTTCGCGGTCTCTGCCGGTGGTGATCATCTGTCACAGTTTCATGGCGTTCAAGGACTGGGGTTTTTTCCCGTTCGTGGCCGATCGGATCGCCGGGGAGGGTTTCGTCACGGTGATCTTCAATTTTTCGCGCAACGGGGTATCAGGCGACGGCGACCGGATCACCGATTTCGGAAAGTTCTCAACCAACAGCTTCTCGGTCGAACTCGGCGACCTAGGGTCGGTCGTGAAGGCGGTCCGCGGCGGAGGACTCGCCGCCGGAAGCGGTGATCCCGGGCGGATCGTCCTGTTGGGTCATTCGCGGGGTGGCGGCATCGCAGTAACATATGCTTCCCGCGATCCCGCCATCAGCGCCCTGGCGACCTGGTCGGCCATTTCCACATTCAACCGGTGGACGCCGCGCCAGCTGGATTCTTGGCGGAAGGCGGGGTACCTGTCCCTCGGAGCGGGAGGGACGGCCGGAGTTCTGAGCCTGGGGAGGGGAATCCTGGCGGACATCGACGAGCGGCTGCCCGAAATTGACCCGGTGTCCCGGGCTGCGTATATTACGGCGCCGTGGATGATTCTCCACGGGAAGGCCGATGTGACGGTCCCGGTCCGTGAAGCGAATACCCTCTTCGGGGCGTCGCCGAAGGGACGGACCGAACTGGTGTTACTCAAGGCGGTCGGGCATCTGTACAACGCCCGGTCTCCGGACGAAGATCATTATACCACCATCAACCACGTCATCTCCCTGACGGTCGACTGGCTGCGGGGCGTAACGCGATAAGGAGACAGTATGGCAGACACGAAGTTCACCGGAACCGGAGGCGTCCTGGGCGCGCGATCCCACGCGGTGACACACACGATGCAGGTGCTCATCTTTGCAGCGCTGACGGCGGTCGGGGCGCAGATCGAGATTCCCCATGCGCCCGTTCCGTTCACGCTCCAGACGTTTTTCGTCCTGCTGGGGGGCGCGCTCCTGGGTCCGTGGCTGGG
>DATEDB010000035.1:0-2219 GCA_035286625.1 Bacteroidota bacterium | reverse complement strand
CGGCCGACTCCCCATTCAAGCCGAAAAGCGACGAGGTCTCCCCGACCGAAGACAAGCCGAGCGGCGGAGGCAAGAAGGACGAGAAAAAAGATGAGAAAAAGGACGAGAAAAAGGAGCCGGAGGTATCTGTGAAGGTGGACTCCGACGGGATCAAGGGCCGCATCGCGGTGCTCCCCATCGATCCCTCCAACTACGGGAATCTCTCCGCGGTCGGCTCGAACCTCTATTATACAAGGCGGGGCAGCAAGGACGAAAAAACGCAGTTCCTCATGTACGATTTCGGCGAATTGAAGGAAACCAGCCTCGGGGAGATCGGGGGTTACGAAATCTCCGCCGACAACAAGAAAATCCTCGTCGGCAAAGACGACTCGTACTATATCCTGGACCTCCCGAAGGCCAAACCGGACCTGAAGGACAAACTGGACCTCTCGGGAATGGAAGTCACGCTCGACCGCCGCGCGGAGTGGAAGCAGATTTTTAATGAATGCTGGCGGCAGATGAAGTATTTCTTCTACGCGTCGAACATGCACGGCGTGGACTGGGACGCGGTCAAAATGAAATACGCGCCCCTGGTGCCGTTCGTCAACCACCGGGCGGACCTGACGTACATCATCGGCGAGATGGTGGGGGAGCTCTCCGCCGGCCACACGTACGTGGGCGGTGGAGAATATCCCAGGCCGAAACGGATCCAGACCGGCCTGCTCGGGGCCGAGCTGGTGCGCGATCCCGCATCGGGATATTATAAAATCACAAGGATCCTGAAGGGCTACAACTGGGAGAAGGGCACCCGGAGCCCCCTGACGGAAATCGGCGTCAACGCCGGCGAGGGGGACTACATCATTGCCGTCAACGGCGAACCGGTGAACACCATGCCCAACATCTACGAATCTCTCGTCAACATGGCCGATAAACAGGTGAAGCTGACATTGAATTCCAAACCGGCGAAGGAGGGCGCCCGCGAGGTTACGGTGATTCCCGTCGGCGATGAAGCGAACCTGTATTACCAGAACTGGGTCGAGGGCAACATTGCGAAGGTCGACAGGGCCACCAACGGAAAGGTCGGCTACATCCACCTCCCCGACATGGGCGTAGGCGGCCTGAACGAGTTCGTGCGCCGCTTTTATCCCCAGTTACGAAAGAAGGCCCTGATTGTCGACGTGAGGGGCAACGGCGGCGGGTTCGTTTCGCCGCTGGTCATCGAACGGTTGCGCCGCGAAATGGTGATGATCGACTTCGCGCGCAACACGGCGACCTTCACCGATCCGAACGACATGCTCTGGGGCCCGAAGGTCTGCCTCATCGACGAGTTCTCCGCCTCCGACGGGGACATCTTCCCCTACCGGTTCCGCAAGTCGGGGCTCGGCAAGCTCATCGGCAAACGGACGTGGGGCGGGGTCGTGGGCATCCGCGGGACGCTGCCGCTGCTCGACGGGGGCTTCATGAACAAGCCGGAATTCTCCCGGTACGACGAGAAGGGAAACTGGATCATGGAAGGGGTGGGGGTCGAACCGGATATCTTCGTGGACAACGACCCGGCGAAGGAATACGCCGGCGTGGATGAACAGCTCCAGAAGGCCATCGACGAAATCCTGGACGATCTGAAAACGCAGGAGAAAACCGCCCCGCCGATACCGAAATTCCCGGATAAGCGCTGACGCTTCGGGCGGGAACCAGCGCACGACCACAGGCGGACGGAGATAACGGGGTGGCCGGAGTGATCCGGTCACCCCTTTTCTTTTCGTTCCCTGTAGAGCTGACCGATTTCTGTTCCGATGATGAACACCACCGACGAGTAGTGGATCCAGAAGAAGACGACGATGGCCAGAACGTACGCGCCGTAGATTCTCTTGAAGTTTGCGACGTGGACGACGTACAGGCCGAACAGGCGCTCTGCGATCAGCCAGAGAATGGTCGTGGAGACGGCGGCCACAAACGCCGCGCTTTTCGATGGACGCGTTGCGGGCACGAGCAGGTGGGCCAGGAAGAGGCCGAGGAAGATCACCAGGAACGATACGCCCTCGATGGCGAGGTCTTTTGCCTTTCCGAACCTGAGTCCCTGCAGGAATTCCGTCCTGTCCGCGAGGTGCGCGAAGATCTGCACCGCGGGAAGCAATGCCACCGCCATGATAAAAAGCAGCATCACCAGGAGGATCATCCCGAGATCGTGCAATTTACCGACCAGCAGCGAACGGTTTTTCGTCATCGGGTAGATGCGGTTG
>DATEDB010000034.1:0-2516 GCA_035286625.1 Bacteroidota bacterium | reverse complement strand
GACTTCCTCGAATTCGACGACGGAAACAATGAGGATATCTCCTGGGACCCGGTGTGGTTCGTTGAAACGAGGATCACTCCGGAAGGGTGGACCGCAGAGGTGAAAATCCCTTTCAGCGTGCTCCGGTATAATTCGCCGTCGACCGATACGGGCGAATCGGAGTGGGGCATCAATTTCCTGCGTGGTATCAGCCGCAACCGGGAGGAGCAGCGCTGGGCCTTTACGCCGAAAAAGGAGAGCGGATCGGTCTCGAGGTTCGGGCTGTTGGTCGGACTGCGCAACCTCCCCGATCCGCGGCAGCTCGAGGTGATGCCCTTCACGGTCGGGAAACAGAGTTACGCGCCCGCCACGCCGGTCCAGCCGCGGCGCGAGAAATTCTCGTTCGACCTGGGCGCCGACTTCAAATACGGTATTTCGAAAAACTTCACGCTCGACGCGACGATAAACCCCGATTTCGGACAAGTGGAGGCCGACCCCGCGGTGCTGAACCTCAGCACGTTCGAGACGTTCTACCCTGAGAAGAGACCCTTTTTCATCGAAGGGACCCAGTTCATACGGTTTACGACATTCGGCGGGGATTTCGGTCCCGGGATGTTCTACTCCCGCAGGATCGGCCGCGGCATCCCGGCCGGAGAGGTCTCCGTCCCGCCGGGGGGCTCCATCGAAGAACTCCCGCAGACCACCACGCTCATCGGCGCGGCCAAGGTGAGCGGGAAGACCACCGGGGGCCTCGCGGTGGGTGTTCTCGAGGCGTTCACCGACGAGGAACGGGCGGTCGTCTCAGATTCCAACGGTGTCCGGACCGACCAGGTCCTCGAACCGTTCGCGCACTATAATGTCATCCGTCTCCGGCAGGACGTACTGACCAACTCCTACGTCGGGACGATACTCACATCCGTTTCGAAAACCTCGCGGGCCCCCGCTTTCACCAACGGGTACGACTGGAAGCTGAGGCTCGACCGGAACACGTACGCCCTCGACGGCTTCCTGGCGCTTTCCCGCACCACCATCGGTTCCGGTGACCGGTCGACCGGATCGGCGGGGAAGATGTCGCTCTCGCGGATCGCCGCCGAACACTGGCTCTGGTCGGCCGGCGTCGATTTCACGTCGAAAACGTACAACATCAACGACGCGGGTTTCTTCTTCTCCCCGAACGATTACGGGTCGAACGGCTCGCTTACGTATAAAGAGGATTCCCCGGCGAGCGTGGTCCGGAATTACAATATCGGGGCCGGGCTGCATATGAGGCAGAATTTTAACAACGTCAACCTGTTCAGGCAGATCAGCGTGGGGGGGAGCATGCTCTTCACCAACTACTGGAGCGCATCGTGGAACGCGAATTACGATTTCGGGGTGTACGACCACTGGGAGACGCGGGGGAACGGGCTCTACCGAAAGCCGGTCAACTGGTCCTCGGGATTCGGCCTTTCCACCGACGGCAGGAACACGGTGGTGGGTTCGATTTCACAATCGTTCGGGTGGGACGATAAATCCAAAAGGGAACATTCCACCACGTTCGGGCTCGAACTGAGGCCGCTGACGTGGATGAGGTACCAGGTCGACGCGCAGCACTCCCGAACGCAGGGGCAGGAAGCCTGGATCGCAAACCCGGAGTCCTCGACAGCATACCTGGGGACGGAGGCCATATTCGGCGACAGGAACACCGAGGCGTGGAGTTTTACGCTGCGGGGAACGCTGGCCTTCACCAGGGAGCTGACACTGGAATATTACGGGCAGGTCTTTCTGGCGAAGGGGCACTACGAGGATTACAGGATCCTTTCGGGGGATGCCGCCTTCATCCCGACGCCGGCGACGGACGACCTGACCGCTGAAAACTTCAACAGGAAATCGCTGAATTCAAACCTCGTGTTCAGGTGGGAGTATCTTCCGGGCAGCACGCTTTTCTTCGTGTGGTCGCAGGCAAGGTTCGGCTCGGACGGGGAGTATCTCTCGACAGTGAGGGAGAACGTCGACGGGACGTTCAGGATCGCACCCGCCAACGTACTCCTTCTCAAAATCACCTACTGGTGGACCGACTGACGATTTCCGGTGACCGATCAGCCGTCCGGTTTCCGCTTTTTGGATGACGACGGGTGCCGGGGCGCCGGCGTTTCGCGCCTGGCCGGCGGCCTCTGGCCCGAAACGGAGTTCCGTTCCTTCATCGGGGAAGGACGATCCTTCTTCATTTCCTGGTTCCCGCTCCGGGATTGAGCCGCATCGTTCTGATAGACCCGGTTTCGCCTGGTGCTCTCAGGACTTCGCTGGGCTTCCCGTTTGGGGGCGACGTTCCTGTCGTTGCCGCGGGCCCCGTTATCGATGACCGCATCCCGCCCGACACCGGTCCTGCGGGCATCCTTCGATCCCGGCCTGTAGATTTCCAGCGATTCGCCGCCGTTTTTCCTGACGACCCGATCCTCGCCCGGCGCTGCCCCGTCGATCAGGCCGACCTTGCGGATCTGTTCGGCGCTCCGGCGCTGGACCCGGTCGAGTTTCACCGCGTCGTTCACGATTCGGTT